>CANIBB010000012.1:0-13676 GCA_947465575.1 Actinomycetota bacterium
CTACCCGCAAAACTCTTCTTAAGTGGGCTCTTTTTCTCCACTTTCTTTACCGGTTTCTTTGTTTCAGACATCTTTTTCTTTTCTCGTTTCTTAGGGGAATTAGGAGTACATGTGCTTAGCAAGCACAGCAATGAATGGAAGGTTGCGGTATTTTTCATCAAAGTCGAGACCATATCCGACGACGAAATCTGTTGGAATTTCAAAGCCAACATATTTAACGTCGACCTTTACTTTTGCCGCCTCTGGCTTGCGCAAGATCGAAAGTATTTCAACACTACCGACTCCTCGAGATTCAAGGTTGGCCTTCAACCATGAAAGCGTTAAACCTGAATCAACAATATCTTCAATAATGAGAACATTGCGGCCAGTTATGTCGCGATCTAAATCTTTTAGAATTCGAACTACACCGCTAGATTTTGTTCCAGAGCCATATGAAGACACTGCCATCCAGTCCATCTCAACGTGGCGCTGTAAGGCGCGAGAGATATCTGCAACGGCCATTACCGCTCCTTTAAGCACGCCAATCAAAAGGAGATCTTTGCCTTCGTAATCTTTATCTACGCGCGCTGCAAGCTCTTTAATCTTTGCCTGCAACTCTTCCTCAGTTACAACAACGCGTTCGATATCTTTTTCGACTCTAGCTAAATCCACGAAGGCTCCTCTTGGCTCAGTTACGTAAGAGCGAAAGTCTGCCCGAAAAACGCTCAACCTTCACACCACCGGGCAGGTGAGATGCCCCTTGGCCGCTCCAGGCCGTGATTAACGCCTCAATTGAGGCTAAATGATCGGCTGAAATCGAGCCCGATGGAGCCCCGGCGGCGTAGATCGCTGCCCGCAGGATTCGGCTGCGGATCGCTCTAGGTAGGGTCGCTAAATACCCACATTCAAGATCACTTAAATCCAGCGATTGAATTTCACGATCTGCCCATGCATCAAGTGCATCTGCATCCTGACGCAAGAGCTCGGCGCTACGGGCTAGTGCTTCAGAGATTCCTGGGCCAATAGTTTTTTCGAGAGTTGGGAGCGCCTCAGTGCGCACACGTACGCGCGCAAAGTTTGAATCGGAGTTATGTGGATCCTCCCATGCAAGCAATCCAACATCTTTACAAGTACTTTCTGTTTGCTCACGAGTAATCGAAAGTAATGGGCGAATATATCTTCCGTTCACGGGTGCCATTCCTGATAACGATCTGGTTCCTGATCCTCGCGCGAGACCTAGTAAGACGCTCTCGGCTTGATCATCGCGAGTATGGCCCAAGTAAATTGCAGCTGCGTTTAGTTTTTTACTGACTTCATCTAATGCCGCATATCGAGCTTTGCGAGCTGAAGCTTCAAGACCTTCAGTAATATTCACCGTAACTTTTGCAATCGTTGTTTCAATGTCGAGAGATTTCATCTGCTCCACGACAATTGCGGCTTGACTGGCCGATACAGTTTGAAGTTGATGATCAACTGTTACTGCATGCAATGCAATTGCTAACTTTGGTGCTTCAAGTGAAAGTGCATAGGCAAGTGCCAGTGAATCTGCACCTCCGGATACAGCGACAATTACCAAGTCACCTGGCTCTAATTTTTCCAGCCACAAGCGCACAGCGTTTCTGATTGCCAATGCACTTGAACTCATTGCGTAAGACTAGACCCGACCACCAAATGGCATAAGCCCTTTAACGCTATAAATACTGGAGAACAACAAGCCTGCATTCTTGGAGTTGGCCTCCCACATCATGCCGTTGCCCGCATAGATGGTGATGTGGTGGATCGTTGAAATTGTTCCCTTATAGGAGTAGAACAGGAGATCTCCGGGCACCAGCTCATTGAGTGAAACATGCTTGGTATAGCCCGAATACAACGCTGAGTTAAGGCGATCCCAATTTGGCCATGCTAAGCCTGCTGATTTATACGCTGCATATACAAGACCAGAACAGTCAAATGTATTTGGTCCTTGAGTGCCCCAGACATAAGGTTTGCGCGCAAGGACTTGTTTCTTTGCAAAGTCGACGGCCTTTAACCGCTGTGACTCTGTTGTTCTGATTGTAGATCGACCTTTAAATCCAATGTCGGGCCAAATCTTAGACTGTCCTGCTGTTTGCGTCGCTTGATTTGCCTGAGCCTCTTCAAGGAGTGCAAGTTGCCTTTGCTGCTCAAGAGTAATTCTCACTTTGCGCGCACTTAACAAATCTTTCATTAATTGATCTTGAACTTTTTGAAGCTTCGCAACCTCTTTAGCTTGTTCGACCTTTGCATCATCGGCAGCCTTTTTTGCGACGGCAACTTTATCGGTAGCTTTTTGCTGAGCGATTTTTGCATCATCGGCAGCCTGCTTAGCTGCACGGGCAATTACCTCGGCGGCTTTAAATCGTTCTAATGCAATCGTATTTTTTGATCCCAATGTACTCAATGTGCTTAATTGATCCATTAAATCCTGGGGTCCATTGGCGCTCAGCAGAGGTTCAATATCACTCATGCTTCCGCCTAAAATGTAGGCGTTACTTGCAAGTCGCCCAATAACTCTATGCGCCTCATCAACTGCCGCTGCTGTTTGTGCGGCATATTCTGCCGCTGCGCGCGCTGCAGCAGATGCAACTGCTAACTCCTTTTGCGCTTTTACATACAAGGTAGTTGCGGCATTTGCTTTGGCCGTTAGTGCACGAAGGCTTTGATTGGCCGCAGCCAATTTTGCCGCCTGGGCAGCGGCGGCCTTTTTCTTTTCCGCTTCAACTTTCTTGGCAGCTTCAATCTGTGCCAAGGTCGGTTTTGGGGTCTTTGCTAATGCCGGCGCTGTTGTCAGCGTCAGTGCAGCGACAAGGGCGAGTGAAATCGCTCTGCTCATTCTCAAATGAAGACCTCCGGGGGAAGGTGTTAAGAATAAATGAGCAAGCTTGGAAAAGGCGGGTAATACCTGCTGGTGTCCTTAATTAGATACGTCACGACGTACAAAAAGAAGTGATGCGACGATGGCGCCAATTGCCACATATACCCCGCCCACAAGCAAAGCGTGTGAGTATTCAATTCCAGTTGTCATACCTCTTGGTCGACCCCCAGAGGCAATTGCCGCAAGCTGGGCTCCCGGCATCCAATTTTGTAGTGAATTCTTTACGGCAATCAAGAGGTTTTCAACGATTAATAACCATAGAACGCCGAAAGAGATCGCACTTATTGGAGAGCGCAGTAGCAAACCTAAGACCATCCCAATAGTTCCGAATCCAATGACAGAAATAACTACATTTATAAAGGTCGTAAATAATGCATGACGACCATCAGCGCCAAACCAAAGCTCTGTAGAAACCTTAGCTCGCGGCGCCAGTATGACTGAGGCGCTGATACTCACAATCGCAGAGAGCACAATCATAATTAAAGCAAAAAACTTCATTGCAATAAATTTTCCGGCTAAGACGCGCATACGACCTGGCTGACGTATCAATAAATTGCGCAACGTTCCATATGTATATTCCTGTGCAGTCTGTGCGGCAAAAACACACAGAGCAATTATCCCTAAGAAGCCACCCACGCTACTGAATCCTTGGACACCGCCAGTTGCAAGAGCTAAAATCTCGCGGGAAACAGTTCGGCCTCGATCGGAGTTTCCATCGGGGGAATCGATGAGCAAAAATAGAAGAGATGAAAAGAGTGCACTAAAGAAGACCACTGCGCCCATTGTTCCTAGAAAAAGCGAGGGGCGACGTAGCTTACGTAGCTCAGCAAATGCAACGTTCCACATTAGTTTTCACCTGTCATTTCAAAGAAAGTTTCCTCAAGGTTTGGGAGTTGGGGGGTCAATTGTGAAAGTGTTATTCCTGCATCAAAGGCAGCACGGTTAAAATCAACTGCCCACTCTGCTGGTCCTTCAACATGTACTGCGCCATCTCTAATCATGGCCCGATGTCCAGCACCCTCTGCAATCGCAAGCAGAGTTGCGAGTTGGCCATCGTTAGCACCCTTAGCAATAATTACAGGTTGCTGATCGAGCATTAGGTCAGTCATCTTGCCTGTGAAAACAACTTCACCTTTGCGCAACATAACTAAGTAATCACTTATGAGCTCAAGCTCTGATAAAAGGTGTGATGAAACGAAAACAGAGGTTCCATCATTTGCTAGCGAACGCAATAGTGCGCGCACTTCTTGAATGCCTTCAGGGTCCAACCCATTTGTTGGCTCATCCAACATCAGCAGCTTTGGATTAGGCAATAATGCCGCTGCAATTCCTAAACGCTGCTTCATTCCTAATGAGTATGTCTTGTACTTTGACTTAGCGCGATCACCGAGGCCAACTTGATCAAGCAGGGTCTGAACGCGATCAGTTGAAAATCCTCCGAGAGTTGCTAGATATTTTAAGTTCTCGCTGCCGCTAAGTGCGGGATAGAAAGCCGGACCCTCAATCATGGCCCCAACTTGAGGCAAGTACTTTTCAGGATGCTCAATGGATTGCCCTAAAATTTCACCCGTACCGCCTGTCGGAGTAATAAGACCCAGAAGCATTCGCATGGTTGTTGTCTTACCCGAACCATTTGGTCCAACGAATCCGCAGATCGTACCTAGTGGAACTTCAAATGTTGCATGGGATACGGCCATCCGCTCGCCGTATTTCTTGCTCAAATCGGTAACTGATATTGCAGTGTTGGACATAGGTATTACTCTGCCATATTTTGCGCATGAGTACACCATCGGGTTGCCGCCCGTGCATTAAACGGCAGGCACCGTAGTGGGATGTTCACCCTCAAACAAGTGTAGTAAGTGCCGGCGCCTAGGGCCTGAAGTACAAGCTGAAATGGGAATAACTCCCTCGGTATTGCGATTATCCGTTGGTCTTGAGCACTCAACAGATTTAATTAAAGATTTAACTCAAGCACTTAGCTGAGCAACAACAAGTACAACTGATAACAAACTTAAATAGGTTATCGACCATTGGAAGATCTTTCCGGCGGTTTTTCCATAATCTGGTGAGCTCTCTTTAAGCGCAACAAGTTCGCGGGCGAAAACTAACCCAAGCCCAATTGTTATTACTAGGGACCACGTTGGTAGAGCTGCAGAAAGAATCAGCCAGACAGAAGATGCAATCATCATAATTGTGTGAAACCACATTTGGCGATAGACATTTGCTTTAGTAGCAACTACTGGGAGCATCGGAATACCAGCCGCCGAATAATCATCTTTATATTTAATGGCTAGCGCCCAAAAATGCGGTGGCGTCCAAAAAAAGATGACCATAAAGAAGGCCAGGGCCGTTAATGACAGTGAGTCGGTAACCGCCGCCCAACCGATAAAGACAGGCATGCAACCTGCGGCCCCACCCCAAACAATGTTTTGAGATGTCCGGCGCTTTAATCCAATTGTGTACACCAATACATAAAAGGCAATTGCAATAAATGCTAAAAGAGTTGCAAGGGGTGTGGTGTAAAACCAAAAAATGATGAGCGATAAAACACCGATAATGGTTGCAAAAATTGAGGCATTTGTTTTGCTAATAACGCCAGTTACAATTGGGCGCTTAGAAGTGCGCGCCATTAATTTATCGCTCTCACTTTCAATCACCATATTAAAAGCATTGGCACTTCCTGCAGATAACGTCCCAGCGAGAATCGTCATAGCGACGAGGGAGAAGGGTGGAAACCCCTTGGCTGCCAGAACCATGGCTGGCAAGGTCGAAACTAATAGGAGTTCGACGACCCGTAGCTTCATTAGATCTACATATCCACGCACGAGGGTCTTCACCTGCCTAGATTACTCAGCAAACTGGTACTCGGTTCACAGTGCCTTCACAGGCCAGAAGGCTACTTTTCCTCTAACGAAAGGAGCTTCGCATGACACCTTCACAGAAGCCCGAATGGATTGAGATCGCAGACGCAGATAATGCTGCACCAATACGTAGAATTTCTAAGGGCCTGCCAGTCATGGCCCTTGTCGCCGTAGCAGCGATTATTGGTATGGGCAGCATCTTCGCTCAGACCGCCGAGCAGAGCCCAGCAAGTGCCGTTGAAACAGCTGCTCCTGCCGATCAAGGTACTCAAGCCAGTGCAGCAGTAACGTCAGATCCAAGCCCAACAACGAATACTGCCGCGACCTTTGTAGCTACTGCTGCAAAAGCTCCAGCTGTGCCAAAGGCCACACTTAGTTCTCCAACTCTTCAAAACCCATCAATCGGAACAATGCCTACGGGTGGTGGAGATGATGATGATGATGATGATGATGATGACGACGAAGATGATGATGACGACGAAGGCGACGAAGGCGACGACGACGAAGGCGACGACGATTAATTTCTAAGCAATATAGTTAGGACATGCGCCGTAACTATATTTTTTTAGCAGTAGTAATTTCACTCTGTGCCATCTCTTTACCGGCGCAGAGTGAAGTTTTATCCAGTGAAACAAAAATGGTGTTAGTAAAGACGATTACTGGCTCGATCTCTCCAAAATCTGTTAGATCTTCTGGCGCCGGACTAGTTAGTGCTCATAACATGATGTACAGACACAGCGTCACGATTTATGATGCCAACACTTTTGAATTAATTAAGACCGTCCCTGACTCGGTTCAGCTCTCTAAATTCGGTTATTCAAAGTACACATCAATCTATAAAGGTGCACCCGTTGAAGGCTCTTACTCCCCCGATGGAAAATATTTGTATGTAACAAACTATGCCATGTATGGAAAGGGTTATAACCGCGAAGGCCATGACATTTGCTCGCCATCGTCAAAGTATGACTCTAGTTTTCTTTATCGAATAAATTTGAGCAGTTACGAAATCGATGCTGTCTATCCAGTTGGTTCGGTTCCTAAAGTCGTTGAAGCCACTCCCGATAATAAATATGTGCTTGTCTCAAACTGGTGCTCATATGATCTCAAAGTCATTTCGGTCGAGACACAAAAGACTGTTAAAACCATTAAAATTGGCCGTTATCCCCGAGGAATTGCTGTGAGTAGCGATGGTAAAACCGCCTATGTAGCTGAAATGGGGGGTAATCGAATCCATGTAGTAAATCTCGATGATTTTTCGGTCACCTATATTCCAATTGGAAGCAATCCACGAGCAATCGTGCTTTCACCCGATAACTCCATGATGTACGTGACCATGAATCTTTCAGGCAAGGTTGCCTCTTGGAATCTCTCAACAAATATGGCCGGTAAAACTGTTAAAACGGGTAAGGCGGCACGAAGTCTTGCAATATCAGATGATGGCTCTGCCTTATTTGTGGTCAACTTTGTCAGCGATACAGTTTCTAAAGTCCGGACGAGTGATATGAAAACAGTACAAACCTTAAAAGTCTGTAATGAGCCAATCGGAATTACTTTTGATGCACCAACACAACGTACTTGGGTTGCTTGTTATGGTGGCTCAATTAAAATCTTTGATAATAAATAGCTAAGGGGATGGAGGCGCCTCGGAGATCTCCGCAGGTATATTTGGCGCTGCAATTCTGCCTAATAAACGATCTATCGCATTTCGTGCCTTGTCGCTTGCACTATTTCCCCTAGGAATCTCATCGGCTAAGGCGACAAAAATGTACTCCCGATCAGCTGATTCGACATAGCCAGCCAAAGTAACTGTACCGTTGAGAGTCCCTGTTTTAGCATGTACTAAGCCAACAGCGCTCGGTGCGGTTGTAATAAATCGCTTTCTTAAAGTCCCTGAGACTCCACCTACTGGCAGTGATTTATAGAGAAGTGCAAACTTTTCATCTCTGCGGGTTTTCAAAAGCAACTGCCCGATAATCTGCGCAGTGATTCGATTCTCTTTTGATAAACCACTTGCATCTACTACTACAAGTTTTGATGAATCAATACCGAACTTACTTAGAAGTTCAGCAAAAGTAATGGCGACGCCTTGATCATTTAATCCATGCCCGGCAGCTTTCGAAGCCAGACGGGCTAAGCGTTCTGCAAGTAGGTTATCGCTCCACAACAGAGTAAAATCGAGAATCTCTGAAATAGGAGGGGACTTGGAAGTAAGCACGAAATCCCCTTGCATGGAAGCCAAGGTTTGAATCCCAACAGATTTCATTGTTGGTTTAAATCCCCGCTTTGCCCAAAATGCCTTTAAATTTGCGACATCTTGTGAATAGATCCCTGAGTACATGACCTTGATATTTTTAAGCGAACCGCCATTGGCGGCCTTTAACGCAGTCATTGAGTGGAAGGCTAATCGCGGTAGAGATGTTCGGTTCATTTTCTTGGCAACGGTGTCACTCATACTTATCCATGGATCAAATGAGCCTTGAATAACCAATGTCTTTGGTTCAGATCCCAAATATATATTGGTCTGAAAACTGCTGAGTGGATCTAAATATTCCAGAGTTGCACTCGCCGAGAGAATTTTCATAACAGAGGCGGGTTTTCTTTGCGAGTATGAGTTTCTCTCATAAACAACTTCCCCTGTTGTTTCATCAATTAAAATCATCGCGGGATTTGAAAGCGCCGGAATTTTTAAGAGCTCATTAAATGCGGCAGGAATTGAGGCAGCCGAAAGTACAGCACCTGCCGGAACAACACCGAGGGCGGTTGTTAAGGCAAGTAGCGCGAGAAGGATTTTCCGGTACATGCGCCTATCAGTGCCAGAGAGAGGCGATAAAAATATTGGTCGAAGTAAGAGCGATTAAAAGTAGCCATGTATTCTTTGCAAGAATTGGTTTCTTGACATTGCGATAGCCGATAACAAGAATCACAATAAGAATTAGAAGCTTGATGCCAATCTTTGTATGGTTGAGCGTCTCATCGGGATGTACGCTTGAAAACATCCCCACCATTGCCAATCCTGCAATAAGGGCTGTTAAGCCTGCGTGCAAAATCCCTGGGTTGAACTTCCGAGGGTTCTTGTTCCACTGGTGCACTAGAAAGTAGAGAATTGCTACAACGCAAAGAACGTGGATTACATAGAGAATCGTGTTGATAGTAGTCATGCAACCAGTTTAGAGTGCCTCTATGTCTTCTCCAACTACCCCAGCCTCTATTGGCCCGGGTGAGTTTTTCCCAGTTATTGGAGTAGGGCCACACGAAGAGCCATGGCCTCAAGGCGACCAGTACGACATTGAGTTATTACAAAATGGTGACCGTAGAAATGTTTTAGATCACTATCGCTACTGGAGTGTTGAAGCAATCGTCGCAGATTTAAATACTAAACGTCACAAACTGCAGATTGCTATTGAAAACTGGCAACATGATTTAAATATCGGTTCAGTTGTACGTACAGCAAACGCCTTTAACGTAGCTGGTGTTCATATCGTTGGAAAACGCGATTGGAATAAACGCGGCGCTATGGTCACTGATAGATATTTAACGGTTTACCACCATCCAACCATTGAGGACTTCGCGAATTGGTGCAAAGAAAATCACCTGCCCATTATTGGCATCGATAACGTTCCGGGTTCAAAGCAGTTAGAGAGCGCCCAACTTCCAGAGAGTTGTGTTCTTCTATTTGGTCAAGAAGGCGCCGGGATGTCTGAAGAAGGAATTGCGGCCTGCGAAGTTTTATATGAGATTAATCAATATGGTTCAACCAGATCAATGAACGCATCAGCGGCCGGAGCAATTGCCATGTATCACTGGGCATTGCAACATCTTCCCCGATGAAGAAAATCTGGTTAACACGCAACCTGATTCTTTTAACTTTAGTTTCCCTTGCCCAAGATGCAGCGAGTGAGTTGTTATATCCACTGCTGCCTATTTTATTAACTGGAGTAATCGGGGCCGCGCCTCTTGCCCTCGGACTGATTGAAGGCTGCGCCGAAGCGGCGGCGGGTTTTGCTAAGTTATTGAGTGGAAAATCCAGTGATCGTATAGGTCGCAAACCCTTTGTCATTTCAGGATACTCACTAGCTGGAGTTGGTAAAGCCCTCGTTGTCGTTGCAACAAGTTGGCCGTTAGTTTTCTTGGGTCGAGTTACCGATCGAATCGGTAAGGGAATGCGAAGTGCGCCTCGGGATGCACTCATTGCCGACTCGGTAGATAAGGCGCATCTTGGACGCGCCTTTGGTTTTCACCGCACCGGTGACAATATTGGAGCGGTAATTGGGCCTGGAATTGCCCTTATTGGCTTAGCAATGCTGGATGGTGATGTCCGTGCGGTCGCCAAATGGGCCCTAATCCCTGCAGTTATATCGGGTTTATTAACTTTGCTAATTAGAGAAAACTTTGTCAAACCGCCGAAGATCAAATCAGTAAAAAAGCCACACCCAGAACTACCTCGCAGATTAAAACGTGCGATTGCACTCTTGGTATTGATACAACTTACAAATATCCCCGACGTACTTTTACTACTTCGCCTGCATGACATAGGTTTTTCAACTCAAGGTGTTGTTCTCTCCTACATGCTCTTTAGTGGCGTTACCGTGCTTGCAGCTTTTCCAGGTGGGTATATCGCCGACAAACTCTCTCCACGTATTGTCTACGCAGTTGGTTTACTTGCCTTTGCGATTGCGTATGCAACTTTGGGCGCAACCCAAAACCATTCCCTGGCAATTATTGCACTCGCACTCTACGGACTATTTCCCGCTCTTACAGATGGTGTCGGAAAGGCATGGATCGCGGGCTTAAGTGAAGATAACCATCGCGGCCGTGCGCAAGGCGTCTACCAAGCCTCTATGAACTTTGCAATTCTAGGCGCTGGCATTTGGGGCGGTGCGATGTGGAGTAAAGGTGATATTCAATGGCCGCTGATTGTCGCAGCAATCGGTGCCCTTATTGGCGCTTTAACTCTTGCAATAGGCCATCTACGGCGAGCTCAATCATAAGCAAGGTTTCTTGATAAGCCTCGATAGATTGGTTATAAGGATCTGGAACCTCTAGCTTGTGAAACTGCGCAGAATTCGGATCAATTGATGTAAGCGATGGATCAAAGCTCCGTAAATAGAATACTTTCTTCCGTGAATCATCACTATCTGCCAAATTTATAATTTTATTAAAATTGTTCGAATCCATCACTAATATTAAATCGGTGGTGAAGAAATCACTTGATTGAAACTGGCGTGCCGAGTGCTTGTATGTGTAACCCGCTTCCTCCCAAACTTTTTGCGAGGTTGGGTGAGCGCCCTGTCCAATGTGCCAGGAGTCAGTACCGCTGCTATCAACAACTATTCTTGGTTTGTTCCATTCGGTCGTGCGGCTAGATAGAACGGCTGCGGCCATCGGTGAGCGGCAAATATTGCCCATGCAGACCAGCGTTATACGTATTTCAGGCAGAGTTTTTAAGCCCTTAATCACGCCTCAGGCTCATCTGCTAGTGCCTCTTGCACCGACTTTAGGCGGCGTTCAATCTCATCGGCCTCTTCAATGCGCCCCTGCATGCGGATGATCTTTGCAATCCGGGACTCGACATCAATAATGAACTCAAAATCTTTAGGTTCATCTTCACTGACTACTGACAAAACCTGTTCAAGGGTAGCCAAACCATCATCGAATTTTTCCAAAAGGATTTGAGCTTTTCCTAACTCAAAGAGCGCAAAGGTTTCGCGCCGGTGATCGTGGCCGGTCTCAAAGACATCGATAGCTTTTCGCGCAGTTTCAAGAGCAAGTTCGCCCTCGTTCAATTCAATCAGGCATGAGGCCATCTTCTGATCGCAACGAGCGACATGAATTACCTCTTTATTGCGTTTAAATAATATTCGCGCCTCTTTAAAAGCATCGATAGCTTTTTCGTAGTTTTTTAATTCACGCTCGGCACAGCCAATCAGATGTAAGTCGTTAGCAGCGCCAATTTCATTTCCATCAACTAAATGCTCTTGAGCGCATTCACCCATCGTTAATACAACTTTGTCATATTGTTTCGATGTGTACCACCACTCGCCTAATGTGCAGGCAAGTTCAAGTGCGATAGGTGATTTGTTTTCACGTAAAATCTCAACGGCTTTGCTCATTGCAGTTGCAGCTTCATCCATACGCTTTAACTGATTGAGGTTGTAACCAATTGCCGAATATGCTTGAGCTAAGCCCTCACTTGGGGCGTTTGCTCCTAGAGTTGAATAGATGTCACGCGCGGTTTCGGCAAGGGCTAAGGCCTCGTCGTATTGACCGCGGGCATAAATTCTTGCGCTGAGCTCGTAATACGTACTGGCACGTTCTTCGCCATCGACTTCAGGAATTCGATCCCAGAGCATTTCCTCTGTGATGATTTCTTCCATGTCATCATCTTCGCTCACGCAGCCCGCCTCTCCTGTGCAAACTCTTTACGCGACTCTATACGCAAATACTTATATCCGGCTTCAAATGGACAGATGGTTGGAGCTGCCTTACGCTTTCTACCTGCGAATGATTCGCATCTAGAAAGGGGCTGGCATGAACCTAGTAATAGGACCGCCCCAAAGCCTGCGCCAGCGTCTAAGCCCTGCGGAATGGCGCCGTATGGCTGCGATGTTTGGCTTTATAGCTTTTCTTCACATCGCCGGGGCGATCCTCATGTGGAAAGCCACAACCGGAGCCTATGAGCTCAGTGATGGCTCGCTCTTTGGTTGGGGTACAGCGGCCCTTGCATACACATTAGGCATGCGTCACGCCTTCGATGCCGATCACATCAGTGCAATCGATAACACAACTAGAAAATTGATGTCTGAGGGCCAGCGTCCGTTGGCCGTGGGCTTCTTTTTCTCCCTGGGTCACTCCTCCGTTGTCTTTGCCCTTGCAATGTTACTTAACTTTGGAATTAAAGCTTTGGGCTCTCAACTAAAAGATGAAGACTCATCGTTACATCATTACACCGGTCTAATTGGTACAACGATTAGCGGTACATTTCTCATGCTAATCGCGATTTTGAATCTTATTATTTTAGTTTCAATAGTTGGTGTTTTTATCCAGATGCGCAAAGGTGCCTATAACGAGGAAGAGTTAGAAAAACACCTTAACTCGCGCGGCCTACTTATGCGCTTCTTTGGCCCTATTGCTCGCAGAATCGATGCCTCGTGGAAGATGTATCCCCTTGGAATTTTATTTGGTTTAGGTTTTGACACAGCCACAGAAATTGGACTTCTTGTGCTTGCGGGAAGTTCAGTAATCGCTGGCTTACCATGGTGGGCAATCATCTCACTGCCCCTCTTCTTTGCTGGTGGCATGAGTTTGCTGGATACTATTGATGGATCATTTATGAACTTTGCATATGGTTGGGCTTTTTCAAAGCCTGTGCGCAAGGTCTATTACAATATTATTATTACGGGTCTTTCTGTCTCTGTCGCCTTCTTTGTCGGTGGGCTTGAACTCTGCCAAGTCTTTGCAAGACAGTTAAATCTCACTGGTGGTTTCTGGGATTATGCACTTGCTTTTGATTTAAATAGCGCCGGGTACTTCATAGTTGGGGCCTTTGTTGTTGTATGGACGGTTGCACTACTCCTCTGGAAATACGGCAAGATCGAAGAGCGTTGGCACAATAAAGCACACGCCGCGCAGTTAGCCCGAGGTGAAGAAAGTGACCATACGGCGGCCGGCATTGACCTTGGGCCGATTAAAGATGGCTTTAGGATCGATTAAATAGCTTTATCCGTTGTTGCCCAATCGCTGCCCCTAAGAGAACAACCGCAGCGCCAACAGGTTCATACCAAGCCATGCTCTCGCCGAGAAAGATAATGCCAACAACAACGGCGACCACTGGTGTCACATATGTAACGGTGCTAGCAATCGCACTTCCAGCTGCCTCGATGATCTTGAAGTTCCAGATATATGCAAAGCCACTACCAAATACACCAAGTGTAATCATCGCAAGA
>CANIBB010000013.1:0-11911 GCA_947465575.1 Actinomycetota bacterium
GTTAAGGTAGTGACATGGCACTCACGGCGAAAAGAGCGGCCTTTTTTGATGTCGATAACACGCTTATCCGTGGCTCTACGATCTATTTTCTTGGTCGCGGGATGTACCAACGGGGCTTCTTCACGAAAAAGGACATCTCTCGTTTTGTTTTGGCTAATCTTAGATTTCGCTTAACTGGAAAAGAGAATAAAGAGGAGATTGCACGTTTTCAAAAATCGGCAACGGACTTTATTGGCGGACATAGCGTGAAAGATATCGAGGTAATTGCCCAAGAGATTTATGATGAGTTTGTATCCCCCGCAATCTGGCAAGGCACAATAGATATTGCACAAAAACATCTTTCGAACAATGAAGAAGTCTGGCTAGTTACTGCCGCCCCTGAAGATATGGCGGTTTTAATTGCTAACCGATTGGGATTCACTGGAGCTTTAGGCAGCAGAGCTGAAATTAAAGATGGTGCCTATACCGGAGCAATGAATGGTGCCCTTTTACATGGAAAAGAGAAGGTGATGGCGGTGCAGGATTTGGCAAAGCGGACCGGTCTAGACCTTACGAATTGCTATGCCTACTCCGATAGCCACAATGATTTGCCACTTTTACAGTGCGTGGGCCATCCTTCGGTAATTAATCCAGATGCAATCCTTGGACTTCGCGCAATGGCAGAAGGTTGGCCGATACATGATTTTCGTAGAGCGCGCTTTATTGGACGAGCGGTATCTCCAATTGTTGTGCGCCTTGCCGCCCTTGCCACATGGCTAACTCCCCGAAGGAAACGGCGTTGATTACCCAATAAGGGCTAAAGGCCAGTAATGTTAGCAAGTTATGGAAATGCGCTCATTCTCCGACTACCTACGTAGTGTTGATGATGCTGCCTTCTTAACTCTATTTACCGCACGTCCAGATCTCATAACGCCAGTGCCGCCCGATATCGCATCCCTTGCAGTGCGAGCATGTTCGGCGCCAAGTCTGGCACGTGCAATCGACTCGCTCAATCAGTGGCAGTTTCAAGTGCTTGAAGCGGCTGGCGCGCTTAACGAGCCATTCTCGTTAAAGGCACTTATCGCACTTACAGATAAAGCGGCAGCGACAGCACTTGATCATTTAATTTCAATCGGACTTATTTATCCATCCGATGATGGAATGCGACTTCCATCTCAGCTTCGCGATGTCATCGGAAATGAGCCGGCAGGACTTGGCCCAGTATCAATGGCCAAACTCAAACTAACTGAATTAGATAGTGCTCCGCTTGACGCAACAAAAGTGTTAGAGCGCCTTATTTGGGGACCTCCTCGTGGAAGCGTTGGAGATATAAAGAATCCAGGGCCTGGAGTTGCTTGGCTTCTCGAGCGAAAGTTTCTCGTTCCCTTAGATCAGCGAACAGTTATTTTGCCTCGAGAAGTAGGTATTTACCTGCGCGGAGGCAAAGCACACAAAGAAAGCTTTGTAACTGCGCCCGTTCTGACTGGAGCTAAGCGAGATGAGCGTCAAGTTAATCTCGCAGCGATTGCAAACATCTCCACGGTCTTGCGTTGGGTAGAAGAGCTACTAAATTTCTGGGCTGAAGAACCGGCTGATGCCTTGCGCGCAGGAGGGCTCGGCGTTCGTGAACTAAAAATAATTGCAACACACCTTGGTGTTGATGAATCATGCGCGGCTTTTATTACCGAATTGGCTTATTTAACCTCGTTAATAAGTATCGACGCCGATGATCGCATAATGCCAAGTAACAAATTCGATATCTGGTTAATGCAAACACCGGCTGATCGATGGCAGGCAATCGCATCGGCCTGGCTTATTACTTCACGGGTCAGTGGTCTAGTTGGTCGTGCCGAAGCCAAGAACGTCGCAGCACTTGGACCCGAGCTTGATCGTGTCAACGCAGCTCGGGTTCGTACGCTAACGCTTTCAATTCTAAGGGAGCACGAATCTCTAGCTCCCGATACAGCATCTTTTATTGAACTCATGAAATGGCGAGCCCCGGTTCGTCGCAACTCTTCATTACAAGAGGAGTTGTCTACATGGACGCTTCGTGAAGCTGAGTGGCTTGGAATAACTGGGCAGGGTGCTATCTCTAAATATGGAGTTGGTTTCCTAGCCGGCGATGATTTGAATGTAATAAATGAAGATCTTCCAAAGACGGTAGATCACATACTTATTCAAAGCGATAACACTGCGATTGCTCCGGGACCACTCGAACATGAGATTTCCCAACAGTTAGCGATTATGGCTGAGATTGAAAGCCGAGGTGGTGCAACTGTTTATCGCTTCAGCGAAGCCACAATCAGACGAGCTTTAGATCACGGAAAAACTGGGGATGAGATTAAGGCTTTCCTAATCAAAACCTCTAAAACCCCGATGCCCCAGCCACTTGAATATCTCATCGCCGATGTTGCTAAGAAACATGGAAAATTACGCGTAGGAAATACATCCTCCTTTATTCGTTGCGAAGATACCTCCCTCATCGCGCAAATCATGAAGGATAAGAAATTAGAAGTTCTGGCCCTTCGCCGAATTGCACCTGAAGTTGTCATATGTGATCACGATGCCGCCGATGTGATGCGCGTGCTGCGCGAATCTGGATATCTTCCAGCAGCTGAATCGGCTAATGGTTTAATGCTGATGGGAGCACGTGCAAATCGCGCACTCACTAAGCCACGACCACCACGAGTCATAGGTGAGATTGAGATTCCAAGTGAGGATTTACTGAACTCGGCAATACGTGCGATCCGCACTGGTGAGAAATCAAGCCACAAGCAAACGAGATTGAGACAAGTTGCAAATGAGGCCCTTGGTGCACTTCCGCGTAGCACCGCCAATGAAACTATGGATTTAGTAAATAGATTTATTGCCGAAGAAAAATCCCTCTCAATCGGATATGCCGACAACAACGGCTCGGTGACTCATAGAATCATTGATCCAATTCGAGTCAGCGCAGGCGCCTTAATCGCTCGAGACCACGCAACGGGTGAAGTCCAATCCTTCCGAATTCCACGCATCACCGGCGTAGCACCGCTATAGACTTATCCCATGTTGTCTGAGCTAGAAAAACTTGTACGGTTGGAATCACCAACTGATGATTTAGAGGCCTGCCGTGCGGTAATCAAACTTGCCAGCGACATCGCACATAATGTCCTTGGCTCACCCGCTCAGATTCGTGAGATTAATGGTCGCCCAGTATTTTGGTGGGGCGCAGAAAAACCAGATGTAGTTGTTCTGGCACATCTAGATACCGTTTGGCCAAAGGGATCTTTCCAACCTTTATGGAGCATTAAAGATAACGCCGCTACAGGCCCAGGAATTTTTGATATGAAAGCTGGATTCATTCAAGCTCTTTTTGCAATGAAGGGAATCGATGGCTCTGCCGCCCTTGTTGCAACAAGTGATGAAGAAACTGGAAGTGCAACAAGCAAAGAGTTCATTAAAGAGATTTCAGCGCAAGCAAAAGCAGTCCTAGTTCTTGAAGCCTCGCTAGATGGCAAAGTTAAGACTGGCCGTAAAGGCACTTCGATGTATCAGGTAAAGATCCATGGCAAGGCCTCTCATGCAGGTCTTGAACCAGAAAAGGGTATTAACGCAACTGTCGAAATAGCGCACGCAATCCTTGCTCTCTCAGGCCTTGAAAACAAAGAGTTAGGAACAACTGTTGTTCCAACAATGTTGCGCTCAGGAAATACGTCTAACACTGTTCCAGATTTAGCTGTGCTAGATGTGGATATTCGCTCATTTTCTATGGATGAACTTCAACGGGTAGATGCTGCAGTTAAAAATTTGAAGGCAGTAAATCCGCAGGCGCGATATGAAATCACTGGAGGATTTAATCGCCCACCGCTAGAAACAACATCAACGCTAGCTTTGTACGAGCGGGCAGAGAAAGTTGCCAAATCACTAGGCATGCCAGCTCTCGGCCACGCATCAGTTGGGGGTGCAAGTGATGGAAACTTTGCCGCCGCGGCCGGTGCACAAGTTCTAGATGGTTTAGGCGCAGTTGGCCATGGAGCACATGCTCCACACGAGTGGGTAGACATAACAACTTTGGAAAGCCGCAGCGCGCTTTTGCACGCACTCATCAAGGACATTCTTAATGACTGATGGCCCGTTAATCGTTCAAAGCGATAAAACACTTCTACTCGACATAGATCACCCGCTTTCAACGGAGTGCCGCCGAGCAATTGCACCATTTGCAGAGCTCGAGCGCTCCCCTGAACATATTCATACGTATCGATTGACACCACTTGGGCTCTGGAATGCACGCGCTGCAGGACATGACGCCGAACAAGTAATTGACACACTTATTAAATATTCGCGCTATGCAGTTCCGCACTCAATCTTGATAGACGTTGCCGAAACAATGTCTCGCTATGGTCGTCTGCGTTTAGAGGCCGATCCGGTGCATGGTTTGATTCTTGTCACAACCGACACCGCAGTTTTGGAAGAGGTTATTCGAGCCCGCAAGATTGCACCTTTATTAGGTGCGCGAATCGATGCACAAACAATCGCGATACTACCGAGTCAGCGTGGAGCAATTAAACAGTCACTGCTGCGCTTAGGTTGGCCGGCTGAAGACTTTGCTGGATACGTTGATGGTCAAGCCCACCCAATTGAATTAGTTCAAAAGGATTGGAAAATTCGCCCCTATCAGGAGTTAGCTGCGGAGGGTTTTTGGCATGGTGGCTCAGGAGTCGTAGTGCTCCCGTGTGGTGCGGGCAAAACTATTGTCGGTGCGGCTGCAATGGCTCATGCAAAGGCGACAACCTTGATCTTGGTTACAAATACAATCGCTGCCCGTCAGTGGCGCGAAGAGTTATTAAAGCGCACAACTTTGAATGAAGATGAAATTGGTGAGTACTCCGGTGCTAAGAAAGAAATTCGGCCTGTAACCATTGCCACGTATCAGGTAATGACAAAGAAAAAGAATGGCGTATACGCACATTTAGATCTCTTTGATACACATGACTGGGGTCTAATAATCTATGACGAAGTGCACCTGCTGCCTGCACCTATCTTTCGCTTTACAGCCGACATTCAATCTCGTCGTCGTTTAGGTTTGACTGCAACATTGGTGCGTGAAGATGGCATGGAGGGTGAGGTTTTCTCTCTCATCGGACCAAAACGCTATGACGTTCCTTGGAAAGAGATTGAGTCCCAGGGTTACATTGCACCGGCTGAATGTATCGAAGTCCGAGTTAACTTAACAGAGGCCGAGCGATTGTTATATGCAACTGCAGAACCCGAAAATCGCTATCGAACCTGTGCAACAACTCGCACTAAACGCAATGTTGTCGAAGCTTTAGTTGAGAAACATTCTGGAGAACAAATTTTGGTGATTGGCCAGTACATCGACCAGTTAGATGAACTCTCTGAAGCACTCGGCGTCCCCTTAATCAAAGGTGACACTCCGATAAAAGAGCGCGAGATACTCTTTAATAAGTTTAGAACCGGTGAGGTTACTTGTTTAGTTGTCTCCAAGGTGGCTAACTTTTCTATTGATTTACCGGATGCCACTATTGCAATTCAAGTTTCCGGTGCATTTGGTAGCCGACAAGAAGAGGCTCAGCGACTAGGAAGAATTCTTCGTCCAAAATCCGATGGTAGAAGTGCAAAGTTTTACTCTGTAATTTCTCGCGACACGATTGATCAGGACTTTGCGCAAAACCGACAGCGCTTTTTAGCAGAGCAGGGTTATTCTTATAAAATTATTGATGCTGACGATGTTTTTCAAGGGAAGATCTAAAGCGTTCTGGATCAACCCTGAAGAAGTCATGGTGCGCTCCATCGATCTGTATAACTGGAATCTGCTCACCATAGAGCTTCTCTAAACTCTCATTGCCATCGATATAGATTTTTTCGACGCTAAAATCTAATTCACTCGACATCCCTTCAAGTAGCTCTATAGCAACATGACAGAGATGGCAACCATGGCGGGTAAAAACCGTGACTATGCTTCTCGCAAGCCTGTCAGTTTGCTTAGAAAGCTCTCTATCTGCACTATCGACCATGGTGAAATCATCTCATCTTGGTAGTGTTTACGCTTATGCGGAGCAAGTACATTAAACATCTACGAGTTGCGGCTGTCATTGCCACCCTCGTTGGCTCCCTTCTTAGTGCGCCTTCCGCGCAGGCTCTTTTCTTGGAGGTTCCTGGTACCCAGTGGGGTCATGTGTTTGCTGGAACAAATCCCGTAATAACAACCACTCCTCGACCAAAGTATGCCGTCGGGGTTGCTAAATCAACTTTCACTGTTACTTACAATAATTTTCCCGACTGGGCTAAAACCGAAGTACAGGCTGCCGTTGATGTTTGGTCTGCTAACTTCGCATCGACTGTTCCAATCACAGTCGATGCATCATGGGGGCGTTCTAGTTCATGGGGAATTCTTGGAAGTGCCAGACCCGTAAATTTCTTCTCATCCTTTGCAGGCGCACCTGATCAATCGCTTTGGTATACCTCAGCCCTTGCTAATGCTCTTGCTGGAAAAGATCTCGACAAGGCAAATCCAGATATTATTATTCAAGTTAATTCAAATGGCGGCTGGAACACTCGTGGTGATGGATTGCCTACGCAGCGAGAGTACGATCTTCAGTCCGTCTTCTTGCATGAAATAGCTCATGGAATTGGTTTCCTATCAAATGATGCATATGACACCAACTTTGGTGTTGCTAGCCTTGATCAACCGACACCTTATGACGCATATGCTCAAACTCCAGATAACCAAAGATTGGCAGATTTACCATCGCCATCAAAAGAGCTTGCTCTGGCACTCACTTCCACGCTCGTTTGGTCTGGACAGAATGGAATCAATGCCAATGGTGGGGTCAAACCAAAGTTGTATACGCCTTCTAGCTACGAACCTGGCTCTTCAACTAGTCACTTAGATGAAGCAACATTTTCTAAGTCTGGTCTTGATTCAGTAATGACTCCTAATTTAGATCCTGGAGAAATATTCAAAGAGCCAGGACCGTTAGTTCTTGCCATGCTTCAAGATATGCGCACTAAACCACCGGCGGGAGTAGCCGTTGGATTGCCTCAATCGCCACGCAATGTTCAGGCTTTTACTGCCGATTCATCGGCACTTATTTCATTTGATCCCCCGGTTAACTTACGCACCGCTCAGATTACTGAATACATAATAAAGAATGTTAAGACCGGGGTTGTAAAACAGGCGTTATCCAGTCCCATCCTTGTAGGAGGATTAAAGAATGGTACCTCTTATACATTTTCCGTTGTAGCTAAGAATGCCCTTGGAGTATCTGAGCCTGCGGTAACTAAGGCCATTATTCCGCAAGCTGGCTGGAAGAGTACGGTCTTAGATAGCGGTGCTGATGGAAAGTCAATTGCTAGCACAACATTTAACGGCAAGCCTGCAATTGCTTATACCGATACTAAAAGCGGAGATTTAAAACTTGCAACCTTTGATGGCAAACTCTGGAAGAAAGTGACCGTTGACGGTGCAGGTGGTTCGAGTGGACGCACATCTCATTCGATAAATAGCCCTGTCTCATTATGCGTAAATGGCAGTGGAATAAAACAGACTCTACATATTTTTTATAGTGACACCACAGATAAAGATCTTCGTTATGCAGTTTTTAATGGGAAAAGCTTTGCGTTTGAAGTTGTCGATGGCGACGGCCCCCTTGTTAATAGCTATGAAGATCTAGTTCGGGTACGAACATCCAGCGACCTAAGCATGACAAATGCGTGCATAGCAACGTCTAACAGCGTGCAGGTCTTCTATCGTGATGAGAGCCAAGGTATTTTACTTGGTGCAACTAAACTGAAAGCTTCACCGTGGATTTATGAGTTAGTCGATGGCGATCGCAAAACTGATGGTCGATCCACTGGTGATGTTGGTTTTCACTTACAGGCAACCTTTGATGGAAGTAAGACTTATGTTTTATACGACTCGGTTATAAGTGTAAATCAGAAGAAAGATATCTCTGCTGGTGCAGTACGCCTTGCAACTCGAATTGGAAATGATCCCACTGCATGGACGTACCAAACCCTTGATGTCTCTACAGATGAGGCCTCGGTCTTTGGCTACGACGTTGCTCTTTCCAAGGTAAAGGGCGATGTAATGGCGGCCTGGCTTGCCACATCAATGGCCTCCTTTCCTAAGCCCGATCAAATCCGCTGGGCTCTGCTGAGTGCCCCGCTTGCTATTTCAAGGATGACAACTGAAAACTTTGGCTCACCAGGTGCCTATTTATCTATCGATGGAAAGACAATCGTCTTTAACTGCCAGGATCGCTTGTGTGCGCTGGACACGAGCAAGAGTGATGCAGGGCAATCTGCAATTCGCTTG
Source organism: Actinomycetota bacterium (assembly GCA_947465575.1). GTDB lineage: Bacteria > Actinomycetota > Actinomycetes > Nanopelagicales > Nanopelagicaceae > Planktophila. Next base: position 8,300 of record CANIBB010000013.1, read on the forward strand.
GTGCGCAGCAGCCAAGGTGATGAGCCCACGCAAAGCGCGTGGGTAATGGTTAATAAGGTTAAATACTTGCTAGCAACGGTCGGAAGTAGATTGGCCCTGTTAAAACCTTAATTAGGCAAGAGCGTAGATTGAGAAAAGTTCTGAGTTAACACTCATGCATAGAACTCCCAGCTCCTTACTTTTAACCAATCCAATTACTTCTTTCTGATCAACGGGCGCACTATATGCACTTGTAATCAGCCCTTTAGAATCAAAGGTTAAGAGAATGGGCTGAGATTTTTTCGGCTTCCAGTTACTTAACTGCACAATAGTTCCAGTCGAATTAAAGAAGGCATAAGTTGAACCAAGGGTAAAAACTGGCCCAGTTGATAAGAATCGATAAGTCCATGTTGGTGTGTAGGTGCTAGAAAACTTAGTCACGGCGCTTTCAATCTTTGAGCCTGTCGTAACGCTTCCTCCAAGTAGAAGAGTAGATGTTGCGCTATTCCAATTTCGCTCTGCTTTTATTGCAGAGCTGCGTACAACTTTGAGTATGGTATTAGTTTTCGAAATCTTTACAATTATGCCGTCAATCACTCCAGCTAATTTCTTACCACCGATTGTTTCGCCACTTGAACCAGTAACTGTCAATGTTGAATCACTGTGACGGACTACAGCATCTAACGTTGTCGACTTCGCTCCAATTAAAAGCGGCTTACCAAACTCGCCCAAGTCGTTAGTCGAAATTACAAAGCCTGCACTGCCTTGTGGGGTTTGAGTAAGACCCACTATTGACGCACCGCTCTTGTCCACGGATATCCCAGTAACCAGTACAGGCGTGCTCTGCTGTGCGCTAAAGAGAGTCGGGACCGATGTTGCAACCGGGATTTTCCAAAGTGCAACGGCGCTTAGTTCGGCGTTGAATACATCTGGGCTATTAACAACGTTATCTGGATTTATTGGGGTGAGCGATGCCGAAGGTGCTGGGGTAGGACGAAGGAGTGAGGTTGCACCTGCAATCCAAATGTTCCCAGCCCCGTCAACAGCTCCAACACTTGCGATAGATGGTGAATCTGGGTCGAGTGGAACACGCCATAACTCAACTCCATTGATATCTACTGCTCGAGCAAAAGCTCTATCAACTGCGGTACCAAAGAGAATGATCGTTTTACCACTTACTGCAAAGCCTGAAATATCCTCACTAGCGTTTATTGTCGTTATTAATTTCAACGCTTTAACTGCAATTTTGGAAGGTGCAGCGTATGTGGACGGGATAAACAGTAGCGATGAGATTAGAACCAGTGAGAGAAAGCGTTTCACGCAAGTTCCTGCGAGCGATCGCGGGCAGCTTTCATGGCGGCTGCAACGGAGGTTGCAAATTCATCTGCCTCAAGGGATGCTAACGCCGCAGCAGTAGTTCCATTAGGGCTCGTAACATTTTCACGTAAAACCGTTGCAGATTTACCCGACTGCTCTAAAAGCTTTGCCGCACCCACCATGGTTTGAATGGTCAAAGTTGTTGCAACATCGCGCGAGAGGCCAAGTTGTTCAGCGCCTTCAACCATCGCTTCAACGAATCTAAAGAAATACGCTGGTCCTGATCCACTTGTTGCAGTCACTGCATCCTGCAAATCCTCGGGCACTTCAACAACTTTTCCAGTTGCAGAAAGGAATCCAGTAACAAAAGCAGATTGTTCGGTGCTGACACCATCGCCAAGTGAGATTGCAGCCATTCCGGCGCCAACCATGGTGGCAGTATTTGGCATTACGCGCACAATTGGATTACCAGTTCCAAGGCCATCGGCTATAAAGGCAATCTTTTTGCCCGCAGCAAAAGTGATTACGACGGCCTTTGGATTGATAGAGGCTTTAATGTCGGCAAGGACCGCAGTCATATCTTGCGGCTTAACAACAAGTAAGAGGATTTCGGCACTTGCAACATTCTGCTCAAGTGTTTCGACCTTAATGCCATAGCGATTAACTAGCTCATCTGCGCGGTCTTTGCGTTTTTCAGAGATAGTTATCAATGCTGGTGCCACACCGTATGAAATAAGTGCAGCGATAAGTGCTTCGCCCATTACTCCGGCGCCGATTACACCAACTGGTATCGACTTACTCATTGTGCAAGCCTACCTGTTAAGCGTGTAGGCTCTGCGACTATGTCCGAAGTAAAGCCAGGTTTTGCACGCGATTGGGTTGAGTTCTCCGACCCTAGCGATCCAGATGAAATCTTTAAGTGCGACCTTACCTGGTTGACCTCTTACTGGACTTGTATTTATGGCGATGGCTGTCAAGGCGTCTTTAAGAACCAACCAAACTCAGGCTGCTGCACCGAGGGTGCAATGTATACAGATGAAGCTGATGAAGCTCGTACTGATAAGGCCGCGGCTTATTTAACTCCAGAGATGTGGCAGTTCTATTCAGAGGCCCGTCCTAAAAAACCTGGCGCCAAACTTCGAATCTCGGAGAAAGATGAAGATGGCGATCGTAAAACACGTCGCGTTGAAGATGGTTGCATATTTTTAAATCGTAAGGGCTATGAGGCTGAAGGCTTCACTGGATCTTTTGGCTGCGTCCTTCACCATTTAGCGATTAAAGAAAAGAAACACTTTGTAGATACCAAGCCAGATGTTTGTTGGCAATTGCCACTTCGCCGTAGTTTCGAAACTCGTGAAGTCGGCGAGCGCGAATACTCAATCACTGTAATCGGTGAGTACGAACGTCTTGCATGGGGCGATGGCGGAGATGATTTTGATTGGTACTGCACGAGCAACACAGATGCCCATGTTGGCACAGAGCCTGTCTATATCTCCAATAAATACGAGCTACAAAAACTCATGGGTGAGATTCCCTATGCCGAGTTGGCACGCCTGTGCGACATGCGTATGGCTGGAATCCGTGATGCTCAATCACGCTCACTCCCACTCTTTGTCATACAACATCCAGCAACGCTTGCCGCAGCCAAGAAATAGTCAGTCCTAAGTTCTAGGCTCTACCTATGGCAAAAGTCGAAAAGGATCCCTTCCGCTGTACTGAGTGCGGTTGGACATCCCAAAAATGGGTGGGTCGCTGCGGAGAGTGCCAGGCATGGGGATGCGTCGAAGAGGTCGCAGCTCCTAAGAAACTCTCACTCGTCCCGGGCCGCGTAACAAATAAAGCCACGCCAATTGGTGATGTTGATTTATCAGCCGCCCATGCACGCCCTACTGGCGTCAGCGAGCTTGATCGGGTTTTAGGTGGCGGCTTAGTTCCAGGTGCTGCGATTTTGTTAGCGGGAGAACCTGGAGTCGGAAAATCTACGCTGCTACTTTCAGTTGCCGCACAAACCGCATCTAAAGGACTATCTGCGCTCTATATAAGTGGCGAAGAATCGGCATCGCAGGTTCGCCTGCGCGCAGAACGAATCAAAGCTATCGATCCACTTTTATTCTTGGCATCTGAGACCGACTTAGGCGCAGTCATCGCACACATTGATGCAGTTAAACCACAACTGGTTATTATCGATTCAATTCAAACAATCGGTAGCTCAACTGCCGATGGTTCTCCCGGTGGCGTCACACAAGTACGCGAAGTTGCCGGTGCATTAATTCGAATCTGTAAAGACCGCGACATTACTCTGCTATTAGTTGGTCA
>CANIBB010000014.1:0-11726 GCA_947465575.1 Actinomycetota bacterium
CTCTGTGGGGGTTCTTTTTTTCTTAACTCAGGAGGAGAGTTAAAGATTTTTTTAAGATGCGTGAGAAATATCTGGTGGTGAAATTCGCCCGATGATGTTGAGGCGATCATCTTCTGATAACCCTCCCCAAATTCCATATGGCTCTTGCACGGCAAGTGCATGTGTACGACAGGCCATCATTACTGGACAGGTCGCACATATTGCTTTCGCAGTATTTTCGCGATTACGTCGTCTAGGACCACGCTCTCCATCGGGATGAAAAAACATCTCAGTCGGCAGATCACGGCAAAGCCCTTCGTACTGCCACTCCCATTCATCGGCAACGGGGCGGGGAAGTCTGGATAATTCAGCCATGGCCCAACCATACAACCGCGTCATAGGTTGTTCAAGCCCTGAGGGCGATTTTCCTGTCGAATGCCCCTTTTGGAGTGGTGAGATTGCGCACTTGGCGAGAGGATTAATACATGGATACTCCGGAGGAGCTCATCACGGTCGCAGCAGTTGCTCGACGTGTGGGGTTAGCCCCTGCAACATTACGGACCTGGGATCGCAGGTATGGCCTCGGCCCATCGACGCATAAGGCCGGAACCCATCGCCGTTACTGCGCATTAGATGTTGCAAGATTAATGCTCATGCGCCGTTTGATTGCCGCGGGTGTTTCGCCATGCGATGCCGCAGTTAGGGCAAAGAGCCATGCAGATGTGTCCAGCGTTGATGCAGCTACCTTCGACTTCGCAGGCAACGATGAATTAGTTGACACCTTGTTTAATGCAGCGAAGAGTTTTGACTCTGATTTTATTGAGCAAGAGTTGCGAAAAGAGTTAGTAAAAAGCGGAACTGTGATTACATGGACGCACGTGATCGCCCCAGTTTTCGTTGCCCTTGGAAAAATCTGGGAAGAGACGGGCAAAGGGGTAGATATCGAGCATACATTTACTGAAATTGTGCAGAGACTTTTCCAAGAATCATGTAGCACAATCAAGGAGGAAGTTAATACTCGCCCAGTTCTTCTAGCTGCAGTCGGGAATGAACTTCACAGCATTGCTGTATACGCACTAGCTGCTGCACTTGCAGAGCGTGGAATTAAATCGCACATGCTCGGAGCCTTTACGCCACATGAGGCCGTACAAGCTGCAGTAGAACGTACCGTCCCTCCAGCGATTTTCCTGTGGGCATCTCTGAAAGAAAATGGAGATGCAAGTTTTTTCCGCACCCTGCCGACTGTGCGCCCAGCCCCGAGAATTGTCCTAGGAGGACCAGGGTGGGATCGCGATTCGTGCGATGGAACTGTCCTGGCTGAGGATTTATCTCAGGCCTGCCTTGAAATCGAGCGTGCCGTAGGGCTTTAAAGCCCCGATAGACTGCCCACCTGCGAAAGGGGCCAGGGTGAGCGATAGCGACAAGATAGCAATGTTGGGGCTTACCTATGATGACGTCCTGCTTTTACCCGATGCCTCAGATGTTGTTCCCTCCGAGGTAGATACGGCTACACAGCTAACCCGAACGATTTCAATCGCTGTTCCTCTAATTTCATCGGCAATGGACACGGTCACAGAATCTGCAATGGCGATTGCAATGGCTAAAGCTGGCGGCATTGGAATCATCCATCGAAATCTGCCTATTGCCGATCAAGTCACACACGTAAAATTAGTTAAGAATGTTGGTTTAGCGGGTGCGGCCGTTGGTGTTGGCGATGATGGTTTTGCTCGTGCCCAAGCACTAATCGAAGCTGGTGTAGATGTCGTAGTTGTAGATACTGCCCACGGCCATCACAGAGCAGTTCTCGATGCAATTGCACGCATAAAAAAGTTTTCACCTACTACTCAAATAATCGGCGGTAACGTAGCAACTCGTGCAGGCGCACAGGCTCTTATTAACGCTGGCGCCGATGCAGTAAAAGTTGGAGTGGGACCAGGTTCAATTTGCACGACACGTGTTGTTGCAGGTGTTGGAGTTCCGCAGATTACAGCGATCATGGAAGCGGCCAAGGCGTGCAACAAGGCAGGGATTCCATTGATTGCCGATGGCGGACTTCAGTATTCAGGTGACATCGTTAAAGCGATTGTCGCTGGAGCCAACTCTGTAATGCTTGGTTCACTACTTGCAGGATGCCAAGAAGCACCTGGAGAGCTTGTCGAGATTAACGGTGTTAAATACAAGTCTTACCGTGGAATGGGTTCACTTGGTGCGATGCAATCGCGCGGAGAACAGAAATCATATTCAAAGGATCGATACATGCAAGACGATGTTTTATCGGAAGACAAACTCGTTCCTGAAGGCATTGAGGGCAAAGTTATTTTTCGTGGAAGCGTAGAAGATGTCGTCCACCAACTAGTTGGAGGTCTTCGATCTGGAATGGGCTATGCGGGGGCTCCTGATATTGAAACTCTGCGCCGCGAAGGACGATTAATTCAAATTACCTCCGCAGGTTTGCAAGAGAGTCATCCACACGATGTTGCCCATGTTGCAGATGCACCTAACTACCAAGGGAAGGCCCGCGCATGAGAGAGATTGAAATAGCCCCAGGAAAGCGTGCCCGAAGTGCATATTCATTCGATGATTTAGCGATCGTCCCCAGTCGCAGAACGCGCGACCCTGAAGAAGTTTCAACATCATGGCAAATAGATGCCTATAAGTTTGGATTGCCAATGATGGCAGCGCCAATGGATTCAGTTGTATCTCCTGAGACGGCGATTGAGATAGGCCGCCTCGGTGGTCTCGGAGTTCTCAACCTTGAGGGCTTGTGGACTCGATATGAAGATCCACGGATTCCTTTGGGCGAGATCGCATCCATGCCAGATAAGCATGCAACTCAGCGCATGCAAGAGATTTATACCGAACCGATTAAGCCAGAGCTCATCAAAGAGCGGATCAAACAGATTCGTGATGCAGGTGTCACTGTTGCCGCATCACTATCACCTGCCCGAACGGTTCAGCTTCACAAAGCCGTTATCGATGCTGGCGTAGATATCTTTGTTATTCGTGGAACAACAGTCAGCGCCGAGCACGTGGCGGAAGAGACCGAGGCGCTTAATCTAAAGAAGTTTATTTACGAACTCGATGTTCCTGTAATTGTTGGTGGCGTAGCAACCGCAACTGCAGCACTTCACTTAATGCGCGCAGGTGCAGCCGGTGTGCTGGTTGGCTTTGGTGGCGGTGCAACACACACAACGCGCAAAGTTTTAGGTATCGAAGTTCCAATGGCATCGGCCGTTGCCGAAGTCGCATCAGCTCGACGCGAGTATTTAGACGAATCCGGTGGACGCTATGTTCATGTCATTGCTGATGGCTCAGTTGGGCGAAGCGGTGACATTGCAAAGGCAATTGCTTGTGGGGCGGACGCGGTCATGATGGGTTCACCTCTTGCTAAAGCAACGCAAGCACCGGGTCTGGGTTGGCACTGGGGTTCAGAGGCACATCATCAAGTTTTGCCACGCGGTGAGCGCGTAGCTGTTGGAACCGTTGGAACGCTAGAGGAGATTTTGCTTGGACCATCTCATACATCCGATGGATCGATGAACCTTTTCGGTGCACTTCGTCGCGCGATGGCTACCTGCGGATACTCCGATGTTAAAGAGTTCCAGCGCGTAGAGGTACTTATTCACCGTGCCTAATGATCGCGGCGTACTTGTAGTCGATTTTGGGGCGCAGTATGCCCAGTTGATTGCACGTCGAGTACGCGAGGCTAATGTCTACAGTGAAATCGTTCCATCGACAATAACTGCTGCACAAGTACGCGAAAAGAATCCATCGGCGATTATTTTGTCTGGTGGACCATCCAGTGTCTATGCAGAAAATGCACCAGCTTTTGATGCTGCAATTCTCGGGCTAGGAATACCGACTTTTGGAATCTGCTATGGATTTCAAGTGATGGCTGCAGCCCTTGGTGGTGTTGTGAGTCAAACTGGTAAATCTGAGTTTGGACGTACCGAAGCTAATATTTCAACAACAACAAAGATCTTTGCAAAGCTTCCCGCGACGCAGAAGGTCTGGATGTCACATGGGGACGCGGTAACAACTGCGCCAGTAGGTTTTACTATCTGTGCCACAACCGCAGATACTCCAATCGCAGCTTTTGAGAATGAAACCGCGCAGTTAGCCGGAGTCCAATTTCATCCAGAGGTTCTGCACTCAGAGTACGGCCAGGCTATCTTGCAGAACTGGTTGGTAAATGTCGCTAAGTGTGATGCAACATGGACAACTGGCAATATTGCTGCGACTGAAGTCGCCAAAGCTAAAGAAATTATCGGTGGAAAAAGAGTTATCTGCGGCCTATCTGGTGGAGTCGATTCAGCAGTTGCAGCAGCGATTATTCAACGCGCTGTGGGTGATCAATTAACTTGTGTCTTCGTCGACCACGGTTTACTCAGGCAAGGAGAGGCAGAGCAAGTAGAGCGTGATTTTGTAGCATCTACTGGAGTTAACTTAGTTGTCGTTGACGCCAAAGAGGTTTTCCTGACGGCACTTAAAGGTGTGATTGATCCAGAGGAAAAGCGCAAGATTATCGGGCGCGAATTTATTCGTGCCTTTGAAAAAGCTGCACGCGATATCGCATCTGGCGGAGAAGTCGAATTCTTAGTACAGGGCACGCTCTATCCAGATGTTGTTGAATCCGGTGGTGGCACAGGCACTGCAAATATTAAATCTCATCACAATGTAGGCGGCCTGCCCGATGATCTAAAGTTTTCACTCATCGAACCTTTGCGTACTCTGTTTAAAGATGAAGTGCGACAAGTGGGTCTAGAGCTTGGACTTCCACAAGAGATCATTTGGCGCCAACCATTTCCTGGTCCCGGCCTTGGAATCCGAATCATCGGCGAAGTGACGCAAGGGCGCTTAGATCTCTTGCGTGAGGCCGATGCTATTGCCCGTTTTGAGTTAAAGGCCGCTGGCCTTGATCGCGATATCTGGCAGTGCCCGGTTGTTTTGTTGGCCGATGTTCGCTCTGTCGGCGTACAAGGCGATGGTCGCACCTATGGTCACCCAATAGTTCTGCGTCCAGTATCGAGTGAAGATGCGATGACTGCAGATTGGTCGAGAGTTCCCTATGAAGTTCTTGAGAAGATTTCGACTCGCATTACCAACGAGGTGCGCGAGGTCAACCGAGTCGTGTTAGATATAACAAGTAAACCGCCAGGGACTATCGAATGGGAATAGAACGTGAAGAATAGATTTGTTAACCTATCAATTGTCTGTGCAGTCCTAGCAAGTATTTATATTTCTCCAGTTGCCGCAGGGGCAGAGCGTCCTGTTTCGGTGGCTGGTTGTGCGAAAGTAGTATCAAAGGCTCACACACCTCTGAAAGTAAAAGAGCCGATGAAGGCGAGCAAATCACTTCCTGCAACCATGAAGATTGTTACTAACTGCGGACCTATCGCAATTTCGCTCCTTAACAAGCAGGCCCCACTCACAGTCACTAAAATGACGGCCCTAGCACGAGCAAAATACTTCAATAATTCTTTATGTCACCGTCTGACAACCGATGGGATTTTTGTTCTACAGTGTGGCGATCCATTGGCAACAGGATTAGGTTCACCAACTGGCTGGAAAGGATACAAAGATGAAAATCTTCCAGCCGATCGAGACAAGAACTATCCAGCCGGAACTGTCGCCATGGCGAATTCAGGGCCTGGAACCAATGGAAGTCAGTTCTTTTTAGTTTATAAAGATACGAAATTGCCGCCCAATTATACGATTTGGGGAACCATTACGACCGGACTTGATTTACTCATCAAGCTCTACGAGGTCGGTGCATATGAAATTAATTCAAGCGATGGCAAAGCCTATTATGCAAGCGATGGTCACCCAATTCAAAATATTGAAATTAGGTCAATTACTCTCCGCTAATTAATTTGTATTAACGATTTTAAAAGCTTCAGCAATTCTGCCTTCAGCAAAACCAGCTACTGCTGCATTTCGCTGGCCCCACTCGCGAACCATTTTATCTAACTCACTATTGTGGGCAGTCTGGGATGCATGGGCATGCAAGGCCTTCATCTTTAAATCAAAAGTATCGGTGATATCAACAAAGTGATCCGGAGTGGGGAATGCACTCACCCAAACCTCTTTCACGCGCCACGGTTGTAAACCTTCATCTTCGAGAAGATCAGTAAATGCAAAAGGATTACGAGCATCGGGATAAACAGCTTGAATTGCCGCCTCACCTGCAGCTAAGTGGTCTGGGTGGCTTGCGCCAATGCGATCCCAATTTCGCTCAGGACTTTGACAGACCATTCGATCGGGTTGTGAGATACGAATCCGTCGTACTAAATCTTTGCGAAGTCCGAGCGTTGCTTCTAAGTGACCATCTACATAGTTTAGGAAAGTAATATCGGTGACACCGATTGCAGCACCAGCCTCGCGTTGTTCGCGCTGTCGAATCGCTGGCATCTCCTCTTTAGTAAAACCAGATTCCTCACCACCTTGATCACCGTTGGTGCAAAAGACATAAGCGACTTCAATACCTTTTTTCACCCACTGGGCGATTGTTCCTGAGGCGCCAAAATCTGAATCATCTGGGTGGGCACTAACGACCAAAACTCGTTTGATCTCACTATCTGCGATCGGTTCCATCGGCGTAGCCTAATAGACTAAGGCTCATGGAGAGTACTGAAAATCTATTATCAGGGCTCAATCCAGCACAGACTACGGCGGTAACCCATGCCGGCGGCCCACTATTAGTTATAGCCGGAGCTGGTTCTGGTAAGACACGTGTTCTTACGCGCCGCATCGCATACCTGATGTCAGTTCGAAACGTTGCTCCCTATCAAATACTTGCGATTACGTTTACAAATAAAGCGGCAGGGGAGATGAAGGCGCGTGTTGGCGAACTCGTTGGCCCAGTTGCTCAATCGATGTGGGTGTCAACCTTTCACTCGGCATGTGTGCGTATCTTGCGTCAAGAGGCGGTGAGATTGGGATACAGCAACTCGTTTTCAATCTACGACTCAGCCGACTCTCTTCGCTTAATAACCATCGTTGCAAAATCTCTCAATTTAGATTCAAAAAGATATCCAGCAAGGCAGTTCCAAGCGATGATTTCAAATGCCAAGAATGAACTGATGGGCCCACAGGATTATGTGAACTCAACAAGCAATCAGTTTGAACAGGTGGTTGCCGATGTTTACACCGTTTATCAGCAACGTCTACAGCGGGCTAATGCGATGGATTTCGATGATCTAATCTTAAAAACCGTTGAAGTTTTGCAGAGATTTCCTGAGTCAAAGGCGCGCTTGAGGTCACGCTTTCGACATGTATTGGTTGATGAGTATCAAGATACAAATCATGCCCAGTACATCCTTGTGAAGGAGTTAGTTGGAACCGAAAGTGAAGGTATGCCGCCTGCCGAGTTATGTGTAGTCGGAGATGCAGACCAGTCTATTTATGGCTTTCGTGGAGCGACTATTCGTAATATTTTGCAGTTCGAGCTTGATTACCCCAATGCAACGACAGTTCTGCTAGAACAGAATTACCGCTCAACGCAGAATATCCTCAACGCCGCCAATGCCGTGATCACAAAAAATGTTAGTCGGAAAGAGAAGAATCTTTGGACAGATTCGGGGTCAGGGGCGCTCTTAACTGGATATATCGCTGAGAACGAACATGATGAAGCGAGATTTGTCGCCGAAGAGATCCGCCAACTTCAGCGCGATGGTGCATCTAATCCCGGAGACACTGCGATTTTTTATCGCACAAATGCTCAGTCTCGAGTGTTTGAAGAAGTGTTTATGCGCGGGGCCTTACCTTACAAAGTCGTTGGTGGTCTTCGATTCTATGAGCGTCGTGAAGTCAAAGATCTTCTAGCTTATTTGCGCGTCCTAGCGAATTTAGAGGACGAGATTTCTCTGCGCCGAATAATTAACGTTCCAAAGCGGGGAATTGGCGACACTTCTTTGGACTATGTGGATAGCTTTGCTAGTTCTCAGGGAATCTCATTTTGGCAGGGTCTTCTTCGCTGCCAAGAGGCAATCGGGCTACCAGCACGGGCGGCGCAATCAATTCAAGAGTTCACTTCAATGATTAGCGCGCTTAATGTTTTAGTAGAAGCTAAAACCCGTCCATCAGTAATCGTCGAGGCAGCGTTGGAACAATCTGGGTTGTTAACAGAGTTGGTATCGAGTACTGATCCACAAGACGAAGTCCGCGTTGAGAATCTAAAAGAGTTAGTCGCCGTATCTATGGAGTATGAAGAGCGTGATTTTGAAGAGTTAGCCGAAGATGAAGAGATTTCACTGTCAGGATTTTTGGAGAAAGTTTCACTTGTGGCAGATGCTGATGAGATTCCAGAGGGCGAAGACCATGGAGGTGTAGTAACCATGATGACTTTACATACTGCTAAGGGACTCGAGTTCCCAACAGTATTTTTAACTGGAATGGAAGATGGTATTTTTCCGCATTCACGAACACTTGGTGAAAAAGATGAAGTGGAAGAAGAGCGAAGACTTGCATACGTTGGTTTAACGCGCGCGCGTGAGCGGCTTTATCTTTCACGTGCCGAGTACCGCTCAACATGGGGAGCTCCAAATTACAATCCACCATCGAGATTCTTAGATGAGATTCCAGAGGATGTCATCCAATGGCGCAATGAAACATCTGTCTCCTCGCCTGCCTCCTTTGTGAAGCGAACTCGAACTGTGTCTGCACCACCACCAAGGGCCACTGGTAAGAAAATCACAGCGATCGAACTCCATGTTGGTGAGCGTGTGTCACATGACACATTTGGTTTAGGCACCGTCGTTTCAGTTGCAGGTGAGGCAGATAAGGCTGAGGCCACAATTAACTTTGGTCAGTTTGGTGAGAAGCGATTGCTCCTGCGCTATGCACCCGTTGAGAAGCTCTAGGATTACCCTCTAATAAGGATGTGGAGTACACGTGGATCTCTTTGAATATCAGGCCCGAGACTTATTTGAAAAGCATGGCGTCCCAGTTCTAGCAGCAGCGATTGCAACAACTCCAGATGAGGCAGAATCCGCCGCTACAAGAATTGGTGGAAAAGTAGTTGTTAAGGCCCAAGTAAAAGTTGGCGGGCGAGGTAAAGCTGGTGGCGTAAAGCTAGCTGAAAATGCAGCCGATGCCCGTGAAAAAGCCTCAGCAATTCTTGGAATGGATATTAAAGGTCACGAAGTTCGCACCGTCATGATTGCAGCGGCTGCACCGATTGAATCTGAGTATTACTTAGCGATTCTCCTAGATCGCTCAAACCGAACATTCTTAGTAATGGCATCGGTTTCAGGTGGAATGGATATCGAAGAGGTCGCACATACTGCTCCAGAAAAATTAGCCAAGATTCCAGTATCTGCCGTTGATGGAATAAGTGCAGCTAAAGCTAAAGAGATCGTTGCCGCTGCAAATTTTCCATTAGATGTTGCTGATCAAGTTGCAGATGTTCTCTTAAAACTCTGGGAGGTTTTCCAGTCAGAGGATGCAACATTGGTTGAAGTTAATCCATTGGTAAAGACTAAAGATGGAAAAATCATTGCACTTGATGGAAAAATAACAATTGATGACAACGCCGAGTTCCGCCAACCAGGACATGCCGCCCTTGTCGATCACGCTGCGGCAAATGCTCTAGAGGCTGCAGCGAAGGAAAAGGATTTAAACTACGTAAAGCTAGATGGCGAAGTTGGAATCATTGGTAATGGAGCAGGCTTAGTAATGAGCACACTCGACGTAGTTGCCTACGCCGGCACAAAACATGGCGGTGTTCGTCCAGCTAACTTCTTGGATATTGGTGGTGGTGCATCTGCACAGATTATGGCCGATGGTCTCTCCATTATTTTGGGTGATAGCGATGTTAAGAGCGTCTTTGTAAATGTCTTTGGCGGCATTACTTCATGCGACGCCGTTGCAACTGGAATCGTGCAAGCCCTCGAACTCTTAGGTTCTAAAGCGACAAAACCCATTGTTGTACGCCTAGATGGCAACAATGTCGTAGAGGGTCGTGCAATTTTGGCTAAGGCGGCACATCCGCTCATTGAACAGGCCGACACAATGGATGGAGCAGCAAATCGCGCTGCAGAATTGGCGGCTAAGTAAATGGCAATCTTCTTGGATGAAAAATCAATCGTAATTGTTCAAGGAATGACAGGTTCTGAAGGCACCAAGCACACTCGTCGCATGCTGGCATCAGGCACAAAAGTTGCAGGCGGAGTAACGCCTGGCAAAGGGGGACAGGTTGTCGATATAGATGGACACCAACTCCCTGTGTTTAATACCGTCGCTGAGGCGATGAGTGCAACGGGTGCAAATACATCGGTCGTATTCGTTCCACCTAAGTTTGCAAAAGCGGCAGTAATCGATGCAATCGATGCTGCGATGCCATTAGTAGTCGTAATTACTGAAGGTATTCCAGTTCATGACTCTGCAAGTTTTTATGCATACTCGGTAACTAAAGGCACAACGCGCATTATTGGGCCTAACTGCCCTGGTTTAATCAGTCCAGGAAAATCTAATGTGGGAATTATTCCGGCAGATATAACAGGCGCTGGACCAATCGGCTTAGTCTCAAAGTCCGGAACTCTCACCTATCAAATGATGTACGAGCTTCGCGATATAGGTTTTAGTACTGCGATCGGTATCGGAGGCGATCCAGTAATTGGAACAACTCATATCGATGCGCTGCGTGCTTTTCAAGATGATCCGGAAACAACTGCAATTGTTATGATCGGTGAAATCGGTGGCGATGCAGAAGAGCGTGCTGCAGCATTTATCGCAGAGTATGTAACCAAGCCGGTTGTCGGTTATGTTGCAGGCTTTACAGCCCCTGAAGGAAAGACGATGGGTCATGCTGGTGCCATTGTCTCTGGTTCATCTGGAACTGCGCAAGGAAAGAAAGATGCACTTGAAGCCGCCGGAGTAAAGGTCGGGCAAACGCCAAGTGAGACAGCGCAGTTGCTGCGCGATATTTTAGGACGCTAAAGAAATGTTTGGGCGCGTACTTGGGGTGACACTAACCCAAGTGCTGCGCAGCGTTGCACTTGTCTTGCTACCTACCTCTTTTGTGGCCCTACTTGCCTGGGCAACGGCCGGAAGTGCTGCAGGAAATACCGGTGATCCATTGCGGGCTTCCTTATGGATCTGGCTGGGAGCACATCAAATTCCATTTTCACTCTCGTTGCCGCCATCAAATGCCGCGGGTTACCTATCGTATTTGCCGCTTGGTGCACTCGTAGCTCCAATTTTTGCCATTCGAAATGGCATCGGACGCGTTTTTGATCGACTCGATGGTGATGAATCTTTATTGCCGCTTGCACGCATCCTTTTCGCCCTTCTCTATACGGGAATCGGAACGCTCTTTGCATTCTTTAGTGCAACTACCGCTGTTACATCTATCTGGTATTTAGCTCCGGTCTTCTTGCTACCAATAACTCTGATTAGTGCAGCAACAGTTGGACGGCGATTAGTCTTTGGGCAGGCCCTTCTCTATAGCACGAGAATAATCGCACTTCTGCTAGGTATCTCATCACTTGCCTTTGGAGTTTCACTATTTATAAATCTCTCAACAGTTAAGAACTTAAACCTCGTTCTTGAACCAGGGATTATTGGCGGTTTCCTACTCCTTATCTTAAATATTCTTTATATTCCTAACGCTGTAGTTGCAACATTGGGCTATTTTTCTGGGACAGGTTTTGCAATTGGTTCAGGCTCCATAGTTTCGCCTTTAAGTTTTGATCTTCACTCGATCCCAGCATTTCCTCTCTTAGGTGCAATTCCATCTGGAACTTCAC
>CANIBB010000015.1:0-11455 GCA_947465575.1 Actinomycetota bacterium
ATCAACTGCAGGTGCTGTGGTGCCTGGATAGATACGTGATGCGGCTTCGAAAACTACTGATGCCATGAGATTTCTCTCCTTCTCCGGGCAGGTACGTGCCCGACGGTCCGAGGATGAAGGTGATGGCCGGTCGGCCAACGTTGGCTAGATTACGCGTAAAGACCAGTAAATGAAAGGCGGAGCTGGGTGACCTATACTTTCCTTCATAATGGAATCGCACTCGTTGGGCTCTTTGCTGGGTGATATTGGAATAGTCGCCGCGCTGATTCTGACAGCCTCACTCTTTGTTGCCGCAGAAATCGCTTTAATCTCTCTGCGTGATAGCCAGGTCCGCCAGCTCGCACTTCGTGGAAAACGTGGCGCTCGCGTTGCAAAATTAGCTGAGAATCCCAACCGTTTTCTAGCCGCTGCCCAAGTAGGGGTGACAGTCTGCGGATTCCTATCGGCCGCCTTAGGTGCTGAAAAGCTTGGCGGGTATGTGATCCCTTGGCTTGAAGAGCGTGGGCTATCCAATGGCCTGAGCACAACTCTTTCAATTATCGGCGTGACTTTAGTGATTGCCTATTTCTCGCTTGTCTTTGGCGAGCTCGTACCTAAGCGCCTTGCGCTTTTTCGCTCTGAAGAAATTTCACTTGCATCGGCAGGAATCATCGATGTCATCGCAAAAGTATTTCGTCCAATAATCTGGCTGCTCTCTCACTCAACCGACTTTGTCGTGCGTTTATTTGGTGTCGATCCACAAGAGCAACGGAGTGCAATGAGCGAAGAAGAGCTCCTCGATTTAGTCGCAGGCCACGCAGCACTAACTGCCGAAGAGCGCGATATCGTTGAAGAGGTATTTAACGCATCTGAGCGACAGATTCATGAGGTCATGGTTCCGCGCACGGAAGTTGATTTTATGGATGCATCATTCTCTGTTGGTAGGGCGATTGAATTAGCCGTCGATAAAGCCCACTCACGCTATCCAGTGGTTCGTGGCTCAACAGATGAAGTCGTTGGCTTTATTCACGTACGCGATTTATTAGATACATCTCTTGCGAGCAAGTCGACCAAGATCATTGAACTTGTTCGTACCATTATGTTTTTGCCTGGCACTAAAGGTGTTTTGCCGGCGCTAACCGAGATGCGTTTACAAGGACAGCATGTGGCTATCGTCTTGGATGAATACGGCGGCACTGATGGCATCGTGACACTCGAAGATTTAGTCGAGTGTTTAATCGGAGATATCCGCGACGAATATGATGAAGTCGATTCCGACGTCACAGTTGAAGCGCGCACCGGTGACTTTGAAGTCGATGGCCTGATCTCGATCGAAGATCTCACCGAGCAGGTCGAGCTAGAAATCCCTGACGGTCCTTATGAGACCGCAAGTGGCTTTGTGATGCACCATTTAGGGCGTATTCCGCGCGAACATGATGTTGTAAACATCAATGGCCTTCGAATCACAGTGCTGTCCATGGAGGGCAAGCGCGCAGGTCAGTTATTAATCTCTCGAACAGCATGATGTGTGAAAGAATCACGCCATGAGTATGAAACGTGTCTTATCGGGGATTCAACCAACGAGTGATTCGTTTCATTTAGGCAACTATTTAGGCGCCGTTAAACAGTGGGTGGCGTTGCAAGATGGCCATGATGCCTTTTACTGCATCGTTGATTTACATGCACTAACTATTGAGACTGAACCAGCGCTAATGCGAAAGCGGACATTGGCATCGGCCGCGCAGTTAATCGCACTCGGTATTTCACCTGAGAAATCAACATTATTTGTGCAGTCTCAAGTTCCACAACATAATCAACTCGGTTGGTTAATGGAGTGTATGGCAGGCTTCGGTGAAGCTAACCGCATGACTCAGTTCAAAGATAAGTCTTCCAAACTTGGTGCCGATAGCGCCCGTGTTGGTTTGTTTACGTATCCGATGTTGCAGGCTGCCGATATTTTGCTATACCAAGCCGATCTTGTGCCGGTGGGGGAAGATCAACGTCAACATATCGAACTCACTCGTGACTTAGCGGGCCGCTTTAATACTCGCTACGGACAGACATTTACGATTCCTGATGGCTATATTTTAAAGACTGCCGCCAAGATTAATGATCTGCAAGAGCCTACGGCCAAGATGAGTAAATCATCTGGTTCGGCCGCTGGGGTTATTGAGATTATGGATGCGCCAGAAGTAAATGCCAAAAAGATTAAGAGTTCTATGACGGACGCGGGTAGCGAAGTTCGCTTCGATGAGAAGGAAAAGCCAGGGATAAGTAATCTCTTAACTATTCACAGCGCACTTTCTGGGCTTTCAATAGCGGCTCTGGAAAATGAGTTTGCGGGTAAGGGATATGGCGATTTCAAAGCCGCAGTAGCCGAAGTTGTGGTTGAGTATTTACGGCCGATTCGTACTAGCGCCCTTGAATTATTAGAGGATGAAAAGCACTTAATTGATCTACTTCATTTAGGTGCAGCTAAGGCGCGCGCAGTAGCCGCTGGAACCCTAGAAAAGGCCTATGAAAGGCTTGGTACAGTCGCTTAATACCATCAAGGCTAGGTTGAGGGTTCAAATCGTTATCGTTGTGATACAAATTCCACGTGGTCCGTATTGAGTTTATTCATGCATAACTACTAGGCTCATCAGTACACATCAACCTTCTATGACACCTTCCGAGGCCGCATAGAAGACCCCTTGGAGGAAAATTGAAGAAGATATTTCGTCTTGTAGCAGTCGTGGCTGCAACAACACTTGCATTTACTGCACTTGTAGCACCATCAGCAACGGCAGCATCAAAGGTAAAAGTTGGCCTTGCATATGACATCGGTGGACGTGGCGATAAGTCATTCAACGATTCAGCAGCAGCTGGCCTTGATGCAGCTAAGAAGAAGTTTGGCGTTACCGCTAAAGAGGTAACTGTCACTACTGGTTCAGATTCAGAGCGCACAGACAAGCTTCGTTTGCTTGCAGCAGCTGGATACAACCCAATCATTGCAGTTGGATTCCTTTATGCAGGGCCAATCAAGGCCGTTGCATCAGATTATCCAAATGTTCAGTTCGGAATCATTGATGATTCATCTGTAGATCTTCTTAACGTTGCAGGTCTTGTATTCGCTGAAGAGCAGGGTTCATACCTTGCTGGCGTTGCAGCAGCACTTGCCTCAAAGTCAGGAAAGATCGGTTACATCGGTGGAGTTCGTATTCCTCTACTACAGAAGTTTGAAGCTGGATTCGTTGCAGGAGTTAAGGCAACAAAGAAGTCTGCAAAGGTAGATGTTAAGTATGTAACTGAGTTCCCTGATTTCTCAGGTTTCAATGACCCAGCTAAGGCAAAGGTTATTGCTAAGGGAATGATTGATAAGGGCACAGATGTTATCTACTCTGCTGCTGGTGGTTCTGGTGCAGGTAACTTCGCTGCTGCAGAAGAAGCTGGTAAGGCTGGCAAGAAGGTTTGGACTATCGGAGTTGACTCTGATCAGTACCTAACAGCATCTGCTGCACAGAAGAAGAACATGCTTACATCAATGATCAAGCGCGTTGACCGTGCTGTCTACGACGTAATTGCAACATCTGTTGCCGGTTCATCAGTTAACGATGTTCTAGATGCTAAGGCTGGTATCTATGGCCGTCACTATGACCTAACACTTGACGGTGTTGGCGTTTCGTACTCAGGTGGATACATCACTAAGTACAAGGCGGCAATCGACAAGGCTGCAGCAGGAATCAAGTCAGGCAAGATTAAGGTTCCAACAAAGCCATAACTCTCTTTATGAGATAAGGCTTACAGATAGTGGCATTTGGCCCAACAATGGAGTTAAATCTCCTTGTTGGGCCACATGCTTTTTAGTCAAAGTTTTCAAAGGAGAGAAAATACGTGTCTGTAGCTGTAGAACTGCGGCACATCACCAAGCGCTTCCCAGGGGTCATTGCAAATAAAGATGTCTCAATGAGCGTTGAAGCCGGTACGGTCCATGCCTTAGTAGGCGAAAACGGCGCTGGAAAGTCCACAGTGATGAAGATTCTCTACGGAATGCAACGCCCGGACAGTGGCGAGATTTTAGTAAATGGCAAAGCAGTTCACTTCAAAAACCCAAATGATGCAATCGCAGCCAGCATTGGCATGGTGCACCAGCACTTCATGCTCGCCGATAACTTCACCGTCCTTGAAAATATCATTCTTGGCTCAGAGCCAAAAAAAGGCATAACGATTGATTTTGTGGCCGCCCGCGCAAAAGTGGTGGCTATGGCCGAGCAGTATGGACTGGAAATTGATCCCGATATTCTCGTTGAAGAGTTGGGTGTCGGTCAGCGCCAGCGCGTTGAGATTTTGAAGGTTCTCTATCGCGGCGCACGAATTTTAATTTTCGATGAACCAACTGCCGTACTTGTTCCACAAGAGGTCGATGATTTGTTCAACGCCCTCGAAGGCCTAAGGGCGCAAGGAATGGCGATTATTTTTATCTCTCACAAGTTAGATGAAGTTTTACGCGTTGCCGACGACGTTACCGTTGTACGCCAAGGATCTACGGTTGCCGAAGTGAAATCTAAAGATGTAACCGCACGCCAGCTAGCTGAGCTCATGGTGGGTAGCGAGCTTCCACAACCAACTACTCATGGTGTGACTCGCCGAGAACAAATTACCCTTGCCCTCAAAGATGTCACTATTGCAACATCGACTGGAAGTCGCGATTTGATATCGCACATCTCATTTAATCTCCATGCTGGTGAAGTCGTCGGTATCGCCGGTGTTGAAGGCAATGGTCAGGCCGAGCTAGTAGAGGCGATCCTTGGTCTTCGCGACTACACGGGCTCTGTCTCATTTAATGGCCAGTCAATGGATTCCTTGAGCGTTGCGCACCGCCATGATTTAGGCATTGGATTTATCCCTGAGGATCGCCAACGCCAAGCTCTCATGATGGATTCGCCGCTATGGGAGAACAGGGTTTTGGGACATCAACGTTCAGCACCTGTGATGCGCGGATTTATTTTAGATAAGAAAGCAACTATCGCTGACACCGCACGAATTATGGAAGAGTTCGATGTTCGCGCACCTGGACCTCAGACTCTTGCTACTGCACTCTCTGGTGGCAATCAGCAGAAATTTATTGTGGGCCGTGAAATGAGCAAAGCGCCAGCATTGCTAGTTGCATCTCATCCAACGCGCGGCGTAGATGTTGGAGCTCAAGGTGCTATCTGGGAAGAGCTTCGTCAAGCTCGAGAAAAAGGGATGGCGATTGTTTTGATTTCAGCCGACCTCGAGGAGCTCATTGGCATGTCTGATCGTCTGCTCGTTATGTTGCGTGGCGTAATAACGGCCGAACTCGATCCAGCTAAGACAACACCTGAACAACTTGGTTCTGCGATGACGGGTGCCGCATGAAAAAATTAAAACTCTCCACATTTTTGCTGGCAATTGCTGCCCCGTTAGCTGCCGCGGTCGTCTCAATTATTATCTCTTCGCTAGCAGTTCTTGCTACTAAGAAATCCCCGATGGATGCCTACTCAACAATGTGGGAGTTCGGAACAACGCCAGGCTCACTCATGCAGATGCTCAACACTGCAACGCCTTATTACATAGCGGCGATAGCGATAGCAATAACGTTTCGGGCCGGTCTTTTTAACATCGGAGTAGAGGGACAACTTCGCTTAGGCGCGATGTTTGGTGCATATTTTGGTGCGATGTTTGCACTTCCTCCTGTCTTACACATTGTTGCAATCATGATAATTGCAATGACTATTGGTGGACTTTGGGCTGCGATCGCCGGATATTTGAAAGTCAAGCGCGGCGTCAGCGAAGTTATCTCAACGATTATGTTGAACTCCTTAGCGGGTGGATTATCTTCCTACTTACTTGCAAATCACTTTGCAGACCTGACTACGGCTTCAAATAACTTGTCGACCAAAGAGATCCCGGCCTCTGGCCAGTTCCCAGATTTGATGCCTTTATTGAATAAATTAGGCGTCGAAGATCAACCCGGGGGCGGGGTTTACGGAATGGTTATTTTCGCAATCGCCCTTGGAATCGTTTTTTGGTTTGTCATTAATCGCACTCGTTTTGGTTTCGAACTTCGTGCATCCGGTGCTAACCCAATTGCAGCACGCGTCAGCGGTGTTAACTCTAAGCGGATGACATTTATCGCACTCGCCTTATCTGGAGCCATTGCTGGACTCGCAGGTCTGCCTGCAGTATTAGGCGATACGCATGCTTTTAATATGGGTTTTCGCACCGGTATCGGATTTTCTGCCATTGCCGTTGCACTTCTTGGTCGAAACAATGCAGTCGGAATGGCTATCAGCGCACTGCTCTTTGGTTTTCTTGAAGTTAGTTCACGCTCGCTCGAACTCATTGATATTGCGCCCGAAACGTATGTGATTATGCAGGGCTCGATTCTCTTATCATCGGTTATCGCCTATGAAGTTGTTCGTCGATACAAGATAACGCTGCAAAGTAAAGAGCTTGCAAAGGCGGTTCAAGCATGAACACTAAATCCTTAAAGACGTTGCGTTATGCATTGCTCTTAGTTCTAACGCTTTCGATCATTCGCGTTCTTACAGGGGCCACAGATTTAACAAGTGTCGGTACCGCATCTGCGGCCCTTCTTCTCTCGGTTCCAATCGCCCTAGCCGGACTGGGTGGACTCTTCTCTGAACGTTCAGGCGTTGTTAACATCGGCCTCGAGGGCATGATGATTATGGGCGCATGGGCCGGCGGAATGATAGGTACGGATCACGGCCCTTGGGTTGGCCTCATTGCAGGCGTCTGCTTCGGAACGACAGGCGCACTCTTACATGCAATTGCAACGATTACATTTGGTGTCGATCACGTTGTATCAGGTGTTGCAATTACGATTATTGCAGCTGGCTTAGTTCGCTATATATCAACAATTTTCTACAAGAGTGGCGCTTGGCTTGGACCTTCGCAGTCTCCGGATGTTGCCTCAATTGGCACAAATGGTCTTCCAGTCTTATCTGGAGGAAATTACTTTGGTTGGCAAAGCCCTGATCTACTAAGCGATCTAGCTGAAAAACAATGGTTTTTCATCTCAGATGTGGCCGCAATCCTCCGTGGATTAACAGGTGATCTCTCCTATGTAACTATGATCGCAGTGGCGCTCGTGCCACTCTCTTTCTTTATTCTTTGGAAAACCGCATTTGGCCTGCGACTTCGTAGCGCAGGAGAGGCTCCAACTGCGGCAGAGTCATTAGGTGTCAATGTTTACAGAATGAAATATGCCGGTGTATTAATCTCTGGAGGTCTTGCTGGTTTGGGTGGCGGCTTCTTAGCTATCGTTGCTGCAAATCACTATCAAGAGAATCAAGTTGCTGGTCGTGGATATATTGGCCTTGCCGCACTGCTCTTTGGTAACTATCGCCCAGGAGGGATATTAATGGGTGCTGGTTTGTTTGGTTTTGCCGATGCCTTGCAACTTCGAGACTCAGCCTCTATTCATGCACTCATATTATTAATCGTATTGATCCTAGTATTTCTAGTTATCCGCGATGTACGTAAAGGCAAACTCCTTAAAGCTGGACTCACTCTTGCCTTTGCCGCACTCTCAATGTGGTATTTCTTAGCAGTTGATGAACTACCTGGTCAGCTCGTAACGATGACTCCGTACATCACGACGCTTCTGGTGATGGCGGTGGCATCTCAACGGCTTCGAATGCCTGCCGCCGACGGTATTCCATATCGTCGTGGTGGAATGCGATGAGTGAGATCAATTGGGAGCAGCTTCATGTCGCCGCCGTTGCTGCGATGAAGACTGCGTACGCTCCTTATTCAAAGTTTCCAGTTGGTGTTGCGGCTCTCGTTAGCGATGGGCGAATTGTCAGCGGTTGTAACGTTGAAAACGCTAGCTATGGTTTGGGGCTTTGTGCTGAGTGTGGACTCGTATCGAACCTGATTTCAACTGGCGGCGGTCGCCTCATTGCAATCTCATGTGTCGATGGACAAGGTAACTCACTTGCCCCATGTGGTCGTTGTCGCCAATTATTATTTGAGCACGGTGGATCTAACGCACTTTTAATGACCGATGATGGACCACAGACAATGGCCTCAATGTTGCCGTGGGCCTTTGGTCCCGATGATTTAAACCGTAACGAGCTGTAAATGTCGCAGCTAGAGGCTTTTTCAGCTGCTGAAGTAATTGCGGCAAAGCGTGATCACCATGCACTCACTGATCCGCAGATTGATTGGATTATCGACGCCTATACGCGAGGCGCCGTGGCAGATGAACAAATGTCTGCGCTCTTGATGGCGATTTTATTAAACGGTATGGATCTACGCGAAATTTCACGCTGGACCGATGCGATGATCAATAGCGGTGAGCGAATGAACTGGTCGGCACTCTCTCGTCCAACAGTAGATAAACATTCAACTGGGGGAGTTGGCGACAAAATTACATTGCCATTGGCGCCCTTAGTTGCAGCATGTGGTGCTGCAGTTCCACAATTATCTGGTCGCGGACTTGGACATACTGGCGGCACGTTAGATAAATTAGAGTCAATTCCTGGATGGCGCGCATCTTTGTCTAATGAAGAGATGCTGAAAGTTCTACAGGATTGTGGCGCAGTTATTTGTGCAGCGGGTGCTGGCTTAGCTCCGGCCGATAAGAAGTTATATGCATTGCGCGATGTAACGGCAACAGTTGAAGCGATTCCGCTCATTGCATCATCGATTATGAGTAAGAAAATCGCTGAAGGAACTAGCGCACTTGTACTCGATGTTAAGACCGGTGGTGGCGCATTCATGAGCGATCCTAAAAAAGCTGCAGAGTTGGCACATGTAATGGTTGGACTTGGAAAACGTGCAGGTGTAAAAACTTTGGCACTTGTCACGGCAATGGATGTACCGCTTGGCCTTACTGCAGGTAATGCCTTAGAAGTACGAGAATCTATTGAAGTGCTTGCAGGCGGCGGCCCAGCCGACATCGTTGAATTGACCGTCATCCTGGCCCAAGAGATGTTAGAGATCGCCGGCATAAAAGGCGCCGATCCAGCCGCTGCTTTAAAGAATGGCAAAGCTATGGATGTGTGGCGCCAGATGATTAGTGCCCAAGGTGGTGATCCCGATGCAAAGCTTCCAGTTGCAAAAGAGAATCTAACTATTGCCGCAGAATCATCTGGAACGCTTTTGAGTATGGATGCAATGAAAGTTGGCCTAGCTGCTTGGCGTTTAGGTGCTGGGCGATCACGCCAGGGTGAGGCCGTACAAGCCGGAGCGGGCATTGAAATTCACGCTAAACCAGGGGATGTAATCACAGTGGGTACCCCCTTGTTTACTTTGCATACCGATACCCCCGCAGCCTTTGCAAGAGCACAGGAGTCACTGACTAACTCTGTGATAATCGGTGATTTACCTTCCGGTGGGAGAATAGATAGATTGCCACTTATAATTGAGCGAATTACTGATTAAGGGGCTACTGGATAAAAATGGCAATGAATAGCAGGCCCAGTTCAGATCAAATTAAGCGCATTCCTAAAGTCATGTTGCACGATCACTTAGATGGCGGACTACGACCACAGACGATCATTGATATCGCTTCCGAGATTGGCTATACATTATTGCCCACCCATGATGCCGAAGAACTAGCGACGTGGTTTCGCGAATCCTGCGACTCAGGTTCATTGGTTAGGTATCTAGAGACTTTTTCTCACACTATTGCTGTTATGCAACGCCGCGAAGATATTATCCGTGTTGCTCGCGAGTGCGCACTTGACCTTGCACGCGATGGTGTTGTCTACGCTGAAGTTCGTGGAGCACCAGAGTTGTTTACTGAGAAGGGCCTCACAATGGCCGATGTTGTTGAGGCGACTCTTGAAGGATACAAACAGGGAATGGCAGAGGCTAAAGCTGAAGGTCATGAGATTGCCGTGTACTCACTTCTCTGCGGAATGCGACAGAACAAGCGTTCTCAAGAGGTCGCAGAGCTCGTGGTTAAATATCGCCATAAGGGTGTTGTTGGTTTTGATATCGCGGGCCCAGAGGATGGCTTTCCACCCAGTGATCAAAAGGAAACCTTTGATTACCTACGCAAGGAAGATGCGCACTTTACGATTCACGCAGGTGAGGCATATGGTCTGCCATCGATTTGGGAGGCGATTCAATTATGCGGTGCAGAGCGCTTAGGACATGGCGTGCGCATCATCGATGATATTGATTTTTCGGGACCAGAACCGATTTTGGGTCAGCTTGCCTCATATGTTCGAGATCGCCGTATTCCACTAGAGCTCTGCCCGACATCAAATCTTCAAACTGGTGCGGCAAAAAGCTACGCCGAGCACCCTATTGGAGCTTTGGCAAAGCTGCGTTTTCGCGTAACCCTTAATACCGATAATCGTTTAATGAGTCAGACATCTATGTCATTTGAAATGAGTGAGGCGGTCAAGGCCTTTGGTTGGGACTTCACAGAGCTTCAACGCGTAACAATTAATGCAATGAAGAGCGCCTTTATTCCTTATCCAGATCGTCTGAAAATTATTGATGGTGTGATTAAACCGGGTTATCAGAAAATAGCATCGGAGTAATGCTCGATTTTAACGATCCGGCATTTATTGCAGATCCATATGCCGGATTAAAGGAGCTACGAAACTTTGGTAAGCCAGTATGGCATGAGGGTTTAGGAATCTTTTTAGCTGCTTGCCATGGTGATGCCAATGATGTATTTCGTAATAAGTCACTGGGGCGAATATTTATTGATAAGCAGCCTGAGTTTGAATGGGAGACCTTTAACTGGCTCCACTCAGACTCTATTTTAGATAGTGAACCGCCTAAACATACGCGCCTACGGGCTTTGGTCGCTAAAGCATTTAACCGAAACAAGATTGAGGGGATGCGCCCGGCAATTGAACGAATTACGCTTGAGCTTATAGATGCAATTGATGTGAAGGTTGCGTCCGGAGAAAACTTTGATCTGATCGCAGATTACGCCGAACCCCTGCCAGTTAAAATCATCGCTGACTTACTAGGCTTCCCAGAGTCGGAAGAACACTTACTGCGCCCGTGGTCGCAAGCGATTGTGAAAATGTATGAAGTCAATCCAACTCTTGTGTATCAAAGTGAAGCTAAGAAAGCTGCCGGTGAGTTCGCAGATTACGTGCGGGCTTTGGCGGAGGAGCGGAAAAAGAATCCGGGTAGTGACTTAATTTCTGATTTAGCAATGGTTGAAGAAAATGGCGAGAAGCTAAACATGCACGAACTTGTCGCCACCGCTGTTCTGCTCCTTAATGCCGGGCATGAGGCAAGTGTGAATGCATTTGGAAATGGGATGGTTGAAGTTTTGCGGCGCCCTGATCAAAGCGCACTTCTTCGAAATGATCCACGAGGCCTCACAGAAACGGCGCTAGAAGAGTTCATGCGATTTGATGCCCCACTGCAGTTATTTGAGCGTACAGCTACGAAAGATACCGAGCTCGGGGGCGTCAAAATATCAGAGGGTCAAAAGATTGCCGCACTGATTGGTTCTGCCAATAGGGAT
>CANIBB010000016.1:0-11284 GCA_947465575.1 Actinomycetota bacterium
CCAAACTCAGAAGTCAGAGAAGAAAACAACCCTTCGCGCGCACGATCAGATGTTGGACGAGTAGCACCTGCAACCGTGCCTAGAGTTCGACCCTTTGCTACTCCTGCGATGATTCTCAAGACTTTAACCCTTATCTAAATAATCAATAGCGGCATCTTTTGCCATTAGTGCAACCTCTGCACTGAGTGCAGGATAACTTGATAAATCAACCGATGCTGCAATTACACCCTGCGCATCGGCGCGCGCGCTTTCAATAAGCTCCTCATCTCGCAATACGCGTAGTAGACGCAGATGGGACTGCGTGCCCGACTGACTGGCACCCAACACATCTCCTTCGCGGCGTTGCTCAAGATCAATCCTGGAAAGCTCAAAGCCATCAAGGGTTGCAGCTACAGCATCTAACCGTGCCCGTGCAGGAGTATCTGGTGCTGCACTAGTGACTAAGAGACAAAGCCCCGGCGAAGTTCCACGACCTACTCGCCCGCGAAGCTGGTGAAGTTGAGATACACCGAAGCGATCGGAATCCATGATGACCATCACCGTTGCATTGGCAACGTCAACGCCGACTTCAATCACAGTCGTTGAAACGAGTACATCGATTTCGCCATGGGTAAATGCACGCATCGTGGCATCTTTTACCTCACCGCTCTGGCGCCCATGTAGTTCGGCCACGCGCAGGCCTGAAAGCGCTCCAGTAGCTAGCTGGGGTGCAAGTTGCATCACCGAGGCAATATCGGGCGACTCTAAGCCGAATAGAAAGTCGGTATCAGCGCTCTCATCACTTCCTGCCTCAATGCGAGGAGCAACGACATATGCCTGGTGACCGGCGGCAACCTCTTCGCGAATTCGCTCCCAGGCGCGCGCTACATAGGTGGGCTTTTCAAGAACTGATATCACATGCGTTGTAATCGGTTGTCGTCCAAGTGGAAGCTCGCGCAAAGTTGAGACATCGAGATCTCCAAAGACTGTCATGGCAACGGTACGTGGGATCGGCGTAGCTGTCATAACTAATAAATGTGGAGGCTTCTGTGCCTTTACTTTAAGAGCATCACGTTGTTCAACACCAAATCTATGTTGCTCATCGACAACGATTAAACCTAAATCATTAAACTCAACTTTTTCACCTAGAAGGGCGTGTGTGCCAATAATAATTCCAGCTGCACCTGTTGCAGCTAATGAGAGCGCCTCTTTACGCGCGGGTGCACTTTGTGATCCTGTAATAAGTGTGAGTCGAGTTGCCTTATCAGCACTCCCAAGTGTGCCGCCAAGTGCTAACGGACCTAAGAGTTTTTCAAAGGTACGCACATGTTGTGCCGCCAAAACCTCGGTCGGTGCAAGAAGAGCGGCCTGTCCCCCGCTATCGACAACGGCCAACATTGCACGTAGTGCGACAACGGTCTTTCCCGAACCAACTTCACCTTGTAGTAAGCGATGCATGGGGTGAGCCTGTGCTAAATCCTCTTCAATCTCTTTTATTACCGAGAGTTGACCGCCTGTTAATTCAAATGGAAGAGCGGCATCAAAGGCCTCGAGGAGTCCTCCTTTAATAGTTTTCCGCGAAATAGTATTTAGTTTTCTTAACTCATTGCGACGCATCACTAACATTAATTGCAGTAAGAATGCCTCGTCATATGTCAACCTCTCACGTGCTCTATCTGCATGTTCTAAATCCGCTGGTTTATGTAGTTGTACAAGGGCTTGCTGCAAAGTTGGATAGTTATGCGCGCTCCTAATCTCCTCAGGTAGATAATCTGCTACCTCATCCAAGGATTCAATTGCCATATCCACACACTGTGAAATCTTCCACGATGGCATTTTTGCCGTTGCTGGATAGACCGGTAAGTACTTTCCTGCAAAGCCATCAATTGCATTCTCGACATCGGCGCCGTCGGCGATCATCTGATAATCAGGGTGGGCCAACTGTTTGCGCTTATTGAAGATTCCGACTTTTCCGGCAAATAATCCCTGACTGCCAACCTTGAGCTCCTTTTCACGCCAAGCTTGATTAAAGAATGTGAGGGCGAGTTTTTCTCGGCCATCTGTGACGATGACCTCCAAAATACTTCCCTTTCGTCCTCGAATCGGACGGGTGGTGCAACTATGTACCTCGGCGAGAATAGTTACCTCGTCGCCTTCGTGTAACTCGGCAATATCTGAGAGCTCTCCGCGCACCATATATCGACGGGGATAGTGACGCATGAGATCGCCGACCGACTTAATACCGAATGCATCGGCAAGGGCTTTTGAGGTCCGATCACCCACAACGTCGGAAAGCTTGCTCTCAAGGTTTGCCACTTGGTGATTCTCTCGCCTTTTTAGGCCATGGGCGCTGGTGCCACGCGTGGATTGGCGTCCTAGTACCAGTTCGCGATACCCTTTCGCCTTGTCCGATAGGGACGAAAGTACCAATCACTAAATCTAAAAGGAGTACCGACGTGGCAGCAACATGCGATATCTGTAGCAAAGGGCCAAGCTTTGGCAACAACGTTTCCCACTCACAGGTAAAGACTCGTCGTCGCTGGAATCCAAATATTCAGCGCGTACGCACAATGGTTGGCTCAACACCTAAGCGTCAAAACGTATGTACTTCTTGCCTTAAGGCTGGAAAAGTTACTCGTTAATTCTTAACTTTTAATTGAAATGGCGCCAGGTATCTGGCGCTTTTTTCATTTCCAAACCAGTTACGCCGCTACCTTCTATAACTGTGCCTACGCACAAACCCGGTAGATCCACCCCGGTTGCCAGAAAAACATGATCTTCCCCGCCGGCAAAGATCCACTGCCAAACATCTGCGCCCTCTTTATTAGCTAACTCATTGAGTGCAATAAATTCGGGGTCTGCCACGAAACTCTCTTTTGAAAAATTAAAACCATGCCCGCTAGCCTGCGCCATCTGCCCAGCCTGCGTAATGAGTGAATCACTTACATCGCACATCGAAGTTGCACCTGAATGCGCCAGTGCGCTGGCCGCCGAATAATCAACGTTTGGTGCGCAGAACTCTTCAATTGCATAAGCCTCTAAATCATCTACCCCATCTTTTTCAATGACAGCAAGTCCAGCGGCCGACCAGCCAGGAAGTGAAGATAAGTAGATTGAATCTCCAACGTGTGCTCCGCCGCGAGTTATCGCTTTTTCAACTTCTCCAATGGCGGTAATTGAAATAACCTTAATCGCACCGCGCGTTAAATCTCCGCCAACAACTGCGGCTCCACAACTCTTAGCTTCGTGGGCAATGCCATGGGCTAGATCGCTAATCCATTCCATCGTTTCAGAGCCAGTCAGAGTCACTGCTACTACCAAGTATTGCGGCAGCGCCCCCATCGCATAGATATCGGCCAGGTTTGCCGCCGTTATCTTTCTCCCAATATCAAATGCTCCCGACCACTCGAGATTAAAATGCGTTCCCTCGACTGCCATATCGGTCGTAATCACTGATTGAGGTGAGCTCTTAACGACCGCGCCGTCATCGCCAATGCCGACAAGAACTCCAGCGTGAGGGCTTTGAAAGATTTCTGCCAAGGTGGCGATAACCTCGGCCTCGTTAAAGTTCATAGTTCTAACCTTAATCCACTGGCCAGTATTGCCCTCTCTGAAGTAGCCTTTGGCCACCAACGAAAGGAAAAGCGATGTCAATACAGGCCTATATTTTAATTCAGACCGAGGTCGGCAAAGCTAGTTCGGTTGCTAAAGCAGTCTCTGCAATCGCAGGTGTGACTCTCTCTGAAGGTGTTACCGGTCCATACGATGTCATCATGCGTGCAGAGGCGCCGAGCATGGAAGAGTTCGGGCGCGTTATCTTGTCAAAGGTGCAGGCGGTTCCTGGAATTACTCGCACTTTGACGTGCCCAGTTACTTATTAATTAACCTGACTTAACTTACTGTGCGCACATTATTTCGCAATGCACAGTGCTGGACCGCTGGAAAAGTAATCTTCGATGGCATCCTCGTTGAAAATGGAACCATCATCGCCACTGGCAGCCAAGCCCATGCTTTGCAGTTTGATAAAACTGTTGATCTAGAACATCTATTTGTCATACCAGCATTTCTTGATGGTCATGCGCATCCAATTTTTGGTGGGCGTGAGGCCGCTGGCCCACAGATTAATGGACTTGCCTCACTCGATGAAATTCTCAACGTAGTTAAAATCTATGCCAATGAAAATCCTGAAGAGCCTTGGATTATTGGTGGAGCTTATGAAGCGGGCATTATTTCTGGCGGAGATTTCGATGCTCACTGGTTGGATAGCGTTGTAAGTGATCGCCCAGTTGTCTTACATGCCGTTGACCATCATACGATTTGGGTAAATAGTGAAGCTTTGCGACGTGCGAACATAAACGAGCTAACAACAGATCCCACCGGTGGCACAATCGCCCGCCGCTCGGATGGTTCACCAAAGGGAACTCTGCGCGAGCCAAGCGCAATAGATTTAATACTAGATAAGGCGCCGGCCGATTCGATTTCAAGTGACGTGGCAGCGATTAAACGCGCATGTGATGCTTATGAGCGAGTCGGAGTTACCGCCGCCATGGATTCATGGGTTGAAAAGGATATGGCACTTGCCTATTTAGCCGCGGCGAAATCTGGAGATTTAACTATTGCTATGAATCTTTCACTCTTGGCATCGCCGAGTACGTGGCAATCAAAGATTGACGAGTATGTGGCATTGCGAGAAGAGTTTGCAGCGTTACCTAATTCTGAGTTAGTTAAAGCTAACAGTATTAAATTCTTAGCCGATGGCGCACTATCTGCCGGCACTGCCGCGTTAATGGAGCCCTATCTTGATAAACCTGATTCAGCAGGAATCAAGATATGGGGTGATGACGAACTCTTAGATGCCGTAGCAAAGTTCGACATGCTCAAATTCCAGATCCATATTCACGCGATCGGCGACGCCGCAGTAAAACAGGCTTTGAATGTCATTGAAGCGATGCAGCGCATTAACCCTCACTGGGATCGTCGCCCAGTTATCGTCCATGCACAATTAATCTGCGACGAAGATCTACTGCGATTTAAAAGGCTAGGTGTCATCGCCAATATTCAGCCACTGTGGTGCTATTTAGATCCGATGAATAAGGATTTAATCCTGCCCCGAATTGGCCATGCAAGAAATAATCTCCAGTATCGCCTCCGAACAATGCTAGATAGCGGAGTCTTTATAGCCTTTGGCAGCGATTGGCCCGTTACAAGTGAGAATCCCTTGCGAGCATTGGCCGTGCCTATTAATCGATTAAGTCCGGGGACTGAGAATGAAGATGGCTGGAATACCTCTGAGGCAATTACAATGGGTGAATCGCTCACCTTTTATACGAAAAACGTTGCTCAGCAAATGTTTCGCGAAGAAGAGCGTGGCGCACTAGAGATAGGCATGAAAGCTGACTTTATAGTTCTAGAAAGAAATCTCTTCCATGTCGATCCCAAGGAGGTAGCCACCGTGAAGATCAAAGCCCTCTATCGCAATGGCTCTCCGGTTGGGATTAATTCGTGAGTACTGCAATACACCGATCAACTCGTGTGACCGACATTTTGAGCTATGCCCACGATGCATCGCATTACATGCTCAAACCTGAAGCTGTTTATACTCCTGAAACCCCCGAAGAGTTAGCGCAGATTCTTGCATTAGCCACCGAACTTCGTAAAGGTGTCACCTTTCGCTCGGGCGGAACAAGTCTGAGCGGACAGGCCGTTACAAATGGCTTGATGATCGATACGCGTAAACATTTTCGCGCAATTGCAATTGGAAAAGATGGGCTCACTGCGAGCGTAAGTCCGGGCGCGACTGTCAGGGCCGTCAATGCTGCTTTGGCCAGACACGGAAGGAAGCTGGGTCCTGATCCAGCAAGTGAAATCGCCTGCACTATCGGTGGAGTCGTAGCCAATAACTCAAGTGGAATGTGCTGCGGTACCGAGCAAAACTCTTATCGAACGATTGAATCACTTGTGCTCGTCCTACCTAATGGACTTGTAGTCGATACCGGCGCACCTGATGCAGACGCTGCTTTGAAGTTACAAGCCCCCGTCATTCACGCAGGTTTGATTCAACTTCGAGAACGAATTCGTTCTAACCCAGATTCAGTTACAACTATCGAAAGATTATTTAGCATTAAAAACACTATGGGCTATGCAGTCAACTCATTCCTAGATTTTGACTCCCCCGTGAAAATCTTGGAGCATCTCATCATCGGAAGTGAAGGCACTCTTGCCTTCATTGCAAAGGCGCGATTCACAACAGTTCCTGCATATTCGCACATGGCTACCGGTCTTCTCATCTTTTCCAGCCTAGCCGATGCCACACGCGCACTTCCTGATTTAGTAAAGGCGGGCTTTGCAGCAATTGAGTTGATGGATGCGACAAGTCTTCGAGTTGCACAGCGCGATCCCCAGGCAACACCAGAGCTACAATCGATTTCAGTTGATAAGCAGGCCGCGCTACTCATCGAATTTCAAGAGGCTACGCAAGAGCTCCTTGATGCCAAGGTCTCAGCAGTTACGCCACTTCTTAACTCACTTACACTGATTCAACCTCCAAACCTGACCAGTGATTCAACGCTTCGACATCAAATCTGGCACATTCGCAAGGGGCTCTACGCCACCGTTGCCGGAAATCGCCCCGCTGGAACAACGGCCTTACTTGAAGATATTGCCGTTCCAGTCTCTGAACTTCTCTCAACGTGTGAAGAGTTGATACAACTCTTTGCGCGCCATGGCTATACCGACAGCGTGATCTTTGGTCATGCCCGTGATGGAAATATTCACTTCATGCTCAACGAAGAGTTCGAAAAGCCCGAAAAACTTAGCCGCTACAACGCATTCACACTCGATATGGTCGAGTTAGTACTTAAGCATGGTGGCACATTAAAGGCCGAGCATGGCACAGGTCGAATGATGGCTCCTTTTGTTCAAAGACAGTATGGCCAAGAGATTTATGAAGTCATGTGCTCGCTCAAAGAGCTTCTAGATCCTGCAGGGATTTTAAATCCGGGTGTAATTCTCACGCAGAACCGGAACTCACATATTGAAGACCTAAAGATTATTCCAACAATCGAGGCCGTTGCTAACTCATGCGTAGAGTGCGGATACTGCGAGCCAGTATGTCCAAGTAAGAATCTCACCCTCACTCCCCGCAATCGCATCATTATGCGCCGCGAGCTCGCTCTGGCGCAGGCTCGAGGGGATCGCAAAACCTCAAAAGAGATTGAAAAAGCTTTTGCTTATGATGGCAGGGACACATGTGCCGTTGATGGCATGTGTGCAACAGCCTGCCCTCTCTCAATTAATACTGGCTCTCTCGTACGTGAATTGCGTAGCGAAAGTGCAAAGCCTATTTTTAACACCCTTTGGACTTTAGCTGCTCATAACTGGTCAGCGTTTACGCGGATCGCATCTATCGGACTCAAAGTCGGTCATCGGATCCCTGGTTTCAGAAAATATCCAACCGGAGGCAGACGTCGTAAGCCACTAGAGAATGAAAACCCTGTCGCGATCTTCTTTCCCTCCTGCGTTGGAACTCTCTTCGGAACGAGTGACTCTTCGCAGGCGCTTCTCACACTTGCAAAGCGTGCTGGCATTGACCTTGCAATACCTAAAGGTATTGATGCAATGTGTTGCGGAACGCCATGGAAGTCAAAGGGTTATGTAGATGGATATAAGGTTATGCAGAACTCAGTTATTGAATCTCTCGTTAAGGCATCTATCGATGGAAAACTTTCAATAGTCACTGATGCCGCTTCGTGCTCCCATGGCCTACAAGAGCTTCTTGCATCGGATTCCAGACTCACAGTCATTGACTCTGTCGAATTTGTCGAGAAGTTTATTCTGCCAAAACTCTCCGTTAAGAAAACGGCATCTATTGCAGTGCACCCCACCTGTTCTACGACCGCCCTTGGCATCAGCAACTCTCTGAATGCAATCTCACAGGCAATATCTAGTGAGGTTTTCGTGCCAGAGAACTGGGGTTGCTGCGCATTTGCGGGTGATCGCGGCTTTACCTTCCCCGAGCTCACCAAATCTGCCACAGAAAAGCAGGCGGCGGAAGTACTTCTTCGTAACGACGATTTTTATGTATCAGCAAACCGAACCTGCGAAATAGGCATGACTCAAGCAACTGGTAAAAAGTATCGCCACATCATCGAAGTTCTCGAAGAACTCTCCCGATAACTCTCTTTAGCGATCATTAACTCGTGGTCCCAGAACTCTTTAAGTTGGTAAAGCTTATTAATTTCGGCCTAAGAAAGTATTGATGCTTTGCGCTAAATAGAGTTGCGCCTCTGTCGCAACCTCTGGCGCAATGCCAGCCAAAATATTAAAGCCGTGAATGGCTCCCTCAAACTCTTTAAAAATTACCTTCACACCCGCCGCTTCAAGGGCATTGGCGTAAAACCGTCCGTCATCGGCTAAAGGATCGTATTGGGCAGTCACCAAGACCGTTGGTGGCAGGCGAGTTAAATCTTTACAGTAGGCCGGAAATGTATATGGGTTACGAAGATCTGCATCGGATCCAATATATTGAAACTCAAACCAGCGCATAACTTTGGATGTTAGGCCGTAGCCTTCAGCATTTTCTATGGCGCTCGGTAGTGATCCATCATTGCCGGTGCATGGATACACGAGCATCTGGAAAGCCAAATCTACTAAATTAGTATCTCGACACTTAATTGCAACTGCCGCAGCAAGGTTTCCTCCCGCACTATCGCCACCGACTCCAATCTTCGTTGCATCAACCTGCAGAAGAGCCGCATTCTTTACAACCCAAGCCAGAGCTGTGTAGCAATCATTAAGGGGCGCCGGAAAAGGATGTTCGGGTGCTTTACGGTACTGAACCTGAACTACAACGAAATTTCCCTTATTTGCTAGAGAGCAAGCGGTAGGTTCATTCCCATCCATATTCCCAATTACCCAACCCCCACCGTGGAAATAAACTAATACCGGAAGGTTAGGCTCAGCGTTCGGCCGATAAATTCTTATGGGTAGATAGCCGTTGGGACCTGAAATTATTCGATTTTCGATACTAAAGATAGGTTCGGATTTTCCAATAAATTCTGGGTTCGGAAGTGTTCGATATCTGTAATCTTCCATGGACATTTCCCATGGGGCAGGCATAGGCGCTTTTTCGCGCAGCGCAAGATAGTCGGCGTACTCTCTTTTAAGTGCCAAGGATCAATTACCCAACGTTCCATTAGTGCGAGCACGAGCTGTGGTGATTAAGGCGGTAATCAATTCAGAATAGCCAACACCACTTGCGGCCATTAACTTCGGATACATAGATGTAGAAGTAAAGCCTGGCATCGTGTTGATCTCATTGATAATTACTTCACCTCGATCACTATAAAAGAAATCTACACGAGCTAGGCCGCTGCACCCAAGGGCTTTAAATGCCTGCACGGCCCGAATGCGAATCTCATCACTTGCAGCCTTTGGAATATCGGCTGGAAGATTTACCGTTGTTGCGCCATCTAAGTATTTAGCTTCAAAGTCGTAAAACTCAAATCGACTATCGATCACAATTTCGCCTACAAATGAGGCTTGCACCGTGCCATTACTTTCAAGCACTGCGCACTCGATTTCTCGGCCCACAATCGCGGTTTCAATCATAACTTTGCGATCAAAAGAAAAAGCATCATTTAGCGCAGTTTCTAATCCAGCGGCCGATTTAACTTTGCTAGTCCCCCGACTCGAGCCACCACGGGCGGGCTTAACAAAGACGGGATATGAAAGATTCGCGATCTTCGACTGCCAATCTTCAACTGTAACCACAATGCCAGCGGCAACGTTCATGCCAGCGGCGGAAAAGACGGTCTTGGAAAACGACTTATCCATTGCCGCAGCCGATGCCATTACTCCGCTACCAACGTAGGCGATATCGGCGATTTCAAGAAAACCTTGGATTGTGCCATCTTCACCATAAGGACCGTGTAGAACTGGGAAAACAACGTCAATATCTAAAGCTTTTCCATCGATGGAGAAGCCATGAACATCGGCGACAAGTGGCCTGGCGTTTTCATCAACGGATGGAAGTTGGCCACCAACAATTGCTAATGGATAGTCGTTGGGGAGTAATACCCAGTTACCTTCCTTGGTAATACCAATCAAAACTGCATTAAATTTTGCCGTATCTAAACCTGCAAGGACTCCCCCTGCAGATAGACAGGAGATTTCATGTTCACTACTGCGACCTCCGCAGATAATTGCAACGGTTATCTTGCTCATCGAATGAAGTTCTCTCCACGCGTGGTTATCTCCATCAAGCGATCAAAGGCCTGCATCGGCGTAAGTGTCCCGGCGCAAACATCGGCGACGGCTTCGATCACTGGGATCTCGATACCCACGCGACGGGCGATTTCAACAACTGCACTGGATGAGGCTACGCCCTCAACGGTCTTGGGCACTTCTTCGCGCGCAATTTCCATCGACCCTGAGCGACCCAATGCCTCGCCAAAGGTGCGATTGCGTGAGAGAGGTGAGCCGCAACTTGCAACCAAATCGCCCATACCGGCTAATCCCGCTGCGCTGAGCGGATCGGCGCCATGAGCTGCCGACAGTCGTGCAACTTCATTAAGACCTCGAGTAATGACCATCGCTTGAGTATTTTCACCAAAGCCCATACCAATCGACATTCCAACGGCCAGAGCGATGACAGATTTAATCGCACCTGCGAATTCGCAGCCCAAAATATCGGTGGAGGTATAGACACGATAATAGGGAGTTGCAAAGAGTTTCATCACCTTTTCAGCTGTGATCATCGTGTGCGCTGCAACTACTGCTCCAGCTGGTTGTCGCAGAATCAGCTCACTAGCTAAGTTAGGGCCAGTAATAATTGCAATATTCTCTGTCGCCATAACATCTTCAATAATCTGCGACATACGAAGCGAACTACCCACTTCTATGCCTTTTAAGGTGCTTATATATAAGGCATTTGGCGCGGCTAAGTGTTTCCAGGAATTTAGGTTTACGCGAAGAGTTTGAGCTGGAATTGCTAACACGTAAATTGAAGAGTATTCAAAAGCCTGAACTAAATCCGTAGTTGCACTCAATCCTGCCGGTAAGGAACTGCTTCCGAGATATCGAGAGTTGATATGTTTTTCATTTATCTCATCTACAACCTCTTGATTGCGACCCCACATTAAAACATGATTTCCGGCATCGGAGAGCACTTGAGCCATCGTGCTACCCCACTGACCCGTACCAAAGACGGTTACTTTGCTCATCGCTTCTTTTTAAAGTTTCCGGTGCGCGGCAAATCTGAGTTGTGCGGATCAAAGATTTCTACTGGTCGTTTCTCTCCCCGTAG
>CANIBB010000017.1:0-10910 GCA_947465575.1 Actinomycetota bacterium
CAAAGAATCCTTGAATCTGAGAAGTATGTAAGTCAACGCACATCAGTCGATCAGCACCGGCGGTTTTGAAGAGATCTGCCATTAAGCGAGCGGTAATTGGTTCGCGGCCGCGGCTCTTCTTATCTTGGCGGGCATAACCGTAAAAAGGCGCAACAACTGTGATGCGTTTTGCAGATGCACGCTTAAGCGCATCGACCATGATGAGTTGTTCCATGATCTGTTTATTAACTGGATTTGTGTGGCTTTGAATAACAAAGGCATCGCAACCTCGAACTGACTCTTCAAATCGCACGAAGATTTCACCATTTGCGAAGTCATAGGCAGAAGTTGGTGTTAGTGGAATGCCGAGTTCTTCGGCAACCTGATCGGCTAATTCTGGAAATCCGCGGCCTGCAAAAAGACGTAATTTCTTTTCGGACGATAAACGGATTTCGCTCATTTATTAGCCTTTCTTCTCTTTAGCTTCGGCTGCTAACGCTGACATTGAGCCTGCACGCTTGCGCATGACCCAACCTAATACATTTCTCTGCTTTGCTCTGCCAACACCAATTGCACCTGCCGGAACATCTTCTGTTATGACAGAACCTGCCGCCGTATATGCCCCGTCACCAATAGAAACAGGGGCCACGAGCATTGTGTCGCTACCAATGCGTACATGATCGCCGACTGTTGTGTGATGCTTATCAACACCGTCGTAGTTAACAAAAATTGTTGCAGCACCGATATTGCTTCCTTCGCCGATAGTCGCATCCCCCACGTATGAAAGATGTGGAACCTTCGAGCCAGTGCCGAGTGTTGAGTTTTTCATCTCAACGAAGGCTCCAGCCTTCGCGCTATCGCCCAAGACGCTTCCACTACGTAAATATGTATATGGCCCAACGATTGCCGCCTCACCAATCACCGAATCAGTGGCGATGGATTCAAGGATTGCCGCTCCTTCTTTGACAACACAATCCGTAAGGGTTGTCCGCGGCCCAATAACTGCGCCGGTTGCAACCGTTGTTAAACCCAAAATCGCACTTCCTGGGTGCACCGTAACATCAGGTGAGAGTTTGGCTGTTGCATCTATCCACGTTGTCGTTGGATCAATGATCGTTACACCTTCGCGCATCCATTGATCGTTGATGCGATCGCGCAACAGCGCAGCACTTTCGGCTAATTGAACGCGATCATTGACACCTAAAATTTCAGTGAAATCTTCAAGCAGAATCGCTGCAATTGATTCGTCGGCTTTCTTTAAGATTCCAATAACATCGGTTAAGTAGAGCTCTCCCTGTGAGTTTGAATCAGTAATCTCGCCGATAGCACCTGCTAGTTTGGCGCTATCGAAGGCGTAAACACCTGAGTTAATCTCAAAAATAAATCTTTCATCCTCTGTTGCATCGCGCTCTTCTACGATTCGCAAAAGCTGACCATCATTGTCGCGAATAATGCGGCCATAGCCAGTTGGTTCTGGGTGCTCTGCAGTTAAAACTGAGGCGGCAAAATTTCCAGCTTTATGCGCATCAAGAAATGCTGCTAGTGATTGACCGGTCAGCATTGGGGTATCTCCGGCTAAAACCAAGGTCGTACCTGCTGGAGCGGTGCCTGCGAGCGCTAACTGCGTGGCATGCCCTGTGCCTCCGCGCTTTTCTTGAAAGATGATAGTTGCATTCGGTGAAACCTCTGCAACATGTGTCTCAACGCTAATGCGATTGGCTCCGACAACAACGCGGATTTGTGCCGGCTCTAGGTGATCAACTGCCGCGAGAACATGTCCAAGTAGTGAACGTCCTGCAACGCTATGGAGAACTTTTGCTTGACCTGATTTCATCCGCGTGCCGTCACCTGCTGCGAGAACAATCACGGTTTCTACGGCCACGGTGAAAGTCTATCGGTGGCCTTGGCTAATACTTATCGTTGCCCCTTATGGCTCCGCCACCAGGTATCGATCCTGGACCCTGGGCTTCAAAGGCCCATGTGCTAGCCACTACACAATGGCGGAACCCGTATTCTCCCTTATAAAGGGTGGTGCTCATGACCACTGGCCACGTAATTAAGTGAGAACTTTTGCCCCGGCAACTGGTCCATAGGCACGAGCGACGCTTCCGACAACACCACTTGCCGTTAACGCCACAGCTAAATCAAGACCCGCCTCTTCATCGCTAACCAAGAATGCAACGGTGGGTCCAGATCCTGAAACTAGAGCACCGAGGGCTCCATACTCTTGACCAACATCTAGAACTAATCGCAGAG
Organism: Actinomycetota bacterium; assembly: GCA_947465575.1. GTDB lineage: Bacteria > Actinomycetota > Actinomycetes > Nanopelagicales > Nanopelagicaceae > Planktophila. The sequence continues at coordinate 2,236 of CANIBB010000017.1, forward strand.
CCGGACGCAGTGAACATGCTGCAGCCTGTAAATCATTTACCAGATGCGCACCCACTGCCTTTGGATCTGCGGCTAGTAAGGCCTGCATTAATTGCTCGTTCGTTGCAGGCTCTGCGATTTCTAACTCAGAGCGAAGGCGATCGCATTCACCATATACGGCAGGCGTAGATAAACCAACGCTCGATAGCGCTAATACCCAGTGGTATGTACCGCGCGAAAGTGCTGCGGTTAATTGATCACCGTGTCCAGTACCGATCGCAGTTCCACCACTTAACATAAATGGAACATCACTTCCTAGCTGTGCGGCCACTTCTGACATCTCTTCGCGGCTCATTCCAAGTGAGTACAAATAATCGATCGCAACAATTGCCGCAGCCGCATCTGCGCTTCCGCCTGCCATACCTCCTGCAACTGGGATTGATTTCTTTATCTCGACATGAGCATCGATTACTAAGTCATATTCTTTAGCCATTAAGGCGATGGCTTTCATCGCTAAATTGCTATCATCGGCTGGAACGCCATGTCGTTGATCGCCCGAGATTGAAATGCTCACGCCACTCTTGGCTGGTGCAAAAGTTACGGTGATATCGTCATAGATCGATATGGCTTGAAAGACAGTTACGAGGTTATGAAATCCATCGCTCTCGCGTGGGCCAACAGAAAGCTGCAAGTTGACCTTGGCCGGTACGCGTACGGTGACGCTCTTAACTGACATGAATTGACCCTATTGCCTTGGCTAGAGATTGTCAGGTTCAGATAATGCGATGGCGCAAAAACTTGAGATTTCCAACGACTCTCCACGAAGCGTTGGATCAATACCTGCGCGAATCAAAATCTCTTCAGCCGCCGATGATGAGCCGTAAAGAGAGGAAAGCGCAGATCTCAACATCTTACGGCGCTGGGCAAAGGCGGCATCAATAATGGTGAAGGTTTTCTTACGTAGCTCTTCACTTCCTGGCGTTGCTCGGCGGGTGAAAGAGACGAGCTTTGAATCAACATTAGGAGCTGGCCAAAACACTGAGCGAGAGATTGATCCGGCGCCTTTGACTTCGGCCCACCAAGCCGCCTTTACCGATGGAATTCCATACTCTTTCGTGCCGGGTCGCCCGGATAATCGATCGGCAACTTCGGCCTGCACCATAACAACACCGCTTCGAAGAGTTGGAAATCGCTCGAGGAGATTTAACAAAACTGGGACTGAGACGTTGTAGGGCAAATTCGCTACCAAGACCGTTGGAGAAACAGGTAGCTCTTTTAGAGTCAGAGCGTCGCCGTTAATAACAGTTAAATTTTCTGGTGTGGGAAAATGTTCGGCCACTGTAATTGGCAGTTGTGTTGCTAAGCGATGGTCGATTTCAACGGCAATTACCGATTTCGCCGATTGCAAGAGCGCTAAAGTCAAAGAGCCTAAACCTGGACCAATTTCAAGTGCGATGTCATCGGCAGTAACTCCAGCTACACGAACGATCTTGGTACATATATTTGAGTCAATAACAAAGTTTTGTCCAAGGGATTTTGAAGGTTTCAAATCTAGGGACGCGGCTAATTCACGAATCTGTGCGGCGCCAAGCAGGCTCATGGAGCAAAGCTTCCAAATAAACGTTCGGCATTATTGCTCAATGCAAAGGCCAGCTCGCCTAAATCGCACTCACGCTCGATAGCCATCGCTCGCACGATAGTTGCAATCTGGGCGGGAGTATTGCCGGCGCCTCGGTGTGGCATTGGCGCTAAAAAGGGTGAATCGGTTTCAACTAATAACTGATCGATCGGAACAAGTTTTACAGCCTCGCGAAGCGCAGGTGCATTTTTGAAAGTTAATGTACCCGCGAAGGAGAGTATGTATCCACGTTCGATGCAGGTTCTAGCCATGGCAACATCTCCAGAAAAGCAGTGAAAGATAACCTTCTGCGGGGCTCCTACTTCAAGCAGTACCGATAAGACATCATCATGAGAGTCACGATCATGAATGACTAAGGCCTTATTTGTTTTTTTAGCTAATTCAATATGCCATTTGAATGACTCTTGTTGGACTCCGCGTAGTTCGGGTGGAGTTCGGAAATAATCTAAACCGGTTTCGCCTATAGCGCGCACGCGTGGATGCTCGGCAAGCTGGGCGATAATCGCCCAGTCGGCCTCTAAATTATCAACTACTGGTGCCTCATTTGGGTGAAGTGCAACGGCTGCAAGCACCGAGGAATTCCATTTTTCTGCAGCAGCTACGCACCATTTAGATTGTTCGGCTGAGTAACCAACTTGCACGATGCGATCAACGTTAACTGATTTCGCCTCGGCAATGACTTCTCCTACCTCTTCCGAATCTGGGGCAGTATCCGTAATGATCTCCATGTGAGCATGTGAATCAACTGTTGCAACAGGTAGAGGCTCTGGTAACGGCGCCCTTGAGCGATCGATATCGCGGTTGTGGCGATCAGCCATATTTTTTAAGCGTTGGTTTCTAAGCGAGGAAATAAGACTGGCGTCTTAGTAATGGTTGCACCTGCGGGAAGCTGACCCCATGTTGCGACATCGCTAATCTTTTGTGCAGACAGTTCACCCAACGTTGCTTGTGCACCTAAGCTCTGCCACAAAATTTCACACGTTGCCGGCATTACTGGATGCAGTAAAACGGCGAGTGCACGAAGTGATTCGGCAGTGTTGTACAAAATTGCCTCAAGTACGGCCTGATTTGCTGGGTCTTTAGCCAGAATCCAAGGCTCTTTCTCGGTGACATATCCATTTACTTTCTTACAAAACTCCATGATTGCAAGGATTCCGCCCTGGAAATCTAGTTCGCACATTGCAGAGTCAGCCTTGGTGACCGCGCTGCTCAATGCCTCTTCCAAACCGGCATCATGACTAAGAGCAGGTAGAACACCGCCGCAGTATTTTTCAATCATTGCAGCAGAGCGCGATGCTAGGTTGCCAAAATCATTGGCAAGCTCTGATGTGTAGCGAGCCGACATGTCTTCCCATGAAAATGAGCCATCGCTCCCAAATGGAATTGCACGCAAGAAGTAATAGCGAAATGCATCTATACCGAAGTGATCTGTAATTTGTTTTGGGGCGATCCCAGTTAACTTGCTCTTACTCATCTTTTCGCCGCCCACAAGTAACCACCCATGTGCAAATACTTTCTTAGGAACTTCTAGCCCAGCTGCCATTAACATTGCCGGCCAGATCACGGCATGAAAGCGCAAAATATCTTTTCCAACTAAGTGAACATCGGCGGGCCATGTGCTCGCAAACTTTTTACCGCCTTCACTTTCAGGCTCATCTGTAAGTCCAACTGCAGTTGCATAATTCAAAAGTGCATCGAACCAGACATAGACAACTTGATCGGTGTCCCACGGAACTGGAATGCCCCAATCAAAGGTTGAACGTGAAATAGATAAATCGGAAACTCCACCCTCTAAAAATGAAACAACTTCGTTGCGGGCGCTTTCTGGTTGGCAAGCATCCGGGTTATTGCGATAGTGATCTAAGAGTTTGTCGGTAAATGCAGAGAGTTTAAAGAACCAGTTATTCTCATTGACAAGTTCAATAGGTTTTCCATGAGTTGGGCAGCATTTCTTTCCATCGATTTCGATGAGATCGCCAGGCAACTTAAACTCTTCACAGCCCACACAGTAAGGGCCCTCATACTTGCCGGCATAAATATGACCTGAGTCTTTTAATGATTGCAAGAATCTCTGCACTCGAACTGTGTGGCGCTCTTCTGTTGTTCGAATAAAATCATCGTTAGCGATATTTAAGCTAGCCCAGTTAGGCTTCCAAGCATCTTGTACAAGGCGATCAACCCACGCTTGCGGAGACGTATTATTTTCTTCGGCTGTTCGCATAACTTTTTGACCATGCTCATCAGTTCCAGTTAGAAACCAGACAGCTTCACCTTTTTGACGGTGCCAACGAGTTAAAACATCGCCGGCTACGGTCGTATATGCATGCCCAATATGGGGCGCATCATTGACGTAATAAATCGGCGTCGTTAGATAAAAGGATTTGCTCACGAGCTCATCTTATTCGCATCGATGACTGCGGCATAAACTAAACGCTTTGCAATGCCAAACTCTTGAGCAACCGATGCAATAGCACCTTTTCGATCCATGCCGGCGCCTTCAAATTCACGCACTCTTGCCACCATATCTTCGGCCGTTGTGGCCGCTGAATCTTCTGAGGCACCTGCGATGACGAGAGTGATTTCTCCAAGAACTTCATTGGCATCTGCCCACGATGAAAGCTGCGCCAATGAGCCACGAATCGTCTCTTCATATCGCTTAGTCATTTCACGACAAATTGCACCTCTGCGCTCGGCGCCGAAAACGCTAACAGCATCACCTAGAGAATCACCTAGACGGTGGGGTGCTTCAAAGAAGACCATGGTCCGCTCTTCGTGTCGAAGCTTTTCAAAAGTTGAGATTCGCGCACCCGATGCTCGTGGAGGAAAACCTTCGAAAGTAAAGCGATCTGTAGGAAGTCCAGATAACGCAACGGCCATTGTCACCGCACTTGGCCCTGGAATAACACTGACTTCAATACCTAGTGCGATGGCATCACGCATCAAGCGAAAACCAGGATCACTAATAGTCGGCATCCCGGCATCTGATAAAACCAAAACGGTCGCACCGCTTTGAAGCTCACTCAATAACTCTCGAGTGCGATCCTCTTCATTGCCTTCAAAAAATGAGAGAACGCGCGCCGTGAATGTGGTTTCAATGTCTGCACACAATCGGTGGAATCTGCGCGAATCTTCGGCGGCGATGATTGTTGCGCTCTCTATGGCCGCTTTTAGGCGCGCACTTGCATCGCCGGGGTTTCCGAGCGGGGTCGCAGCCAATATAAGAGCCATAGGTCCATCATCTCAGTAATTTCACACTCTTATTCGCATACGATTACGCACATGATCGCCGCGCTTGCTCCCGTTCTCATTGCAATTTTCTCCTTGGCGTTGCGACTAATCAACCTATCTACCCCTAAGGGTTTTGTATTTGATGAGGTCTACTACGTTGATGGCGCACGAGATTTTTTGAAATTCGGCGTTGAAGTCACCGGCAATAAGCCCGAGTTCATAGTCCATCCACCAGTTGGAAAGTGGATGATTGCTAGCGGGATCAAACTCTTTGGGGATAATGAGTTCGGATGGAGATTTGCCTCTGCGATTGTTGGCGTCTTACTCATTTTGCTTTTTGCCCGATTAGTGCACGTTCTCTTTTTTTCACCTTTGCTTACAGCAATGGCGGCGGCGTTAATGGCGATGGATGGAATGGTCCTTGTTCACTCCCGAACAGCGCTCCTAGATCTATTCTTAACTTTCTTTGTTCTCTTAGCGATCTATCTGTGGCACCGACAAAGACATTGGTATGCCGCAATCGCTATCGGTTTGGCGATGGGTACCAAATGGAGCGCAATATATTTCCTACTTGCCATGGCTCTCATTTCAATCTACAGAGTGTTCACATCCCACACTGGACGCGAAATAGTTCGACCCTCATTAATTAAAGTCCTGCAATACGGGCTTCTTCCAGTCGCGGTGTATATCAGCACATGGACCGGTTGGTTTTTGAGTAAGCGTGGCTGGGATCGCCAATATTCAGAGAATGCTTGGAGTTCATGGTGGCACTATCACGCAGAGATGTTGGGCTTTCACACAGGCTTAACTGAAAAACATTCCTATCAAGCTAATCCATGGAGCTGGCTCATCATGGGCCGCCCAACGTCATTCTTTTACGAATCCCCGCAAAACTGTAGCTCAAAAAACTGTGCGCAAGAGGTTCTGGCAATTGGCACGCCAATTCTCTGGTGGATTGGAACCATCGCGATAGCAGTGGTCTTTGGTTTTTGGATCCACTCAATCGTGACAAAGAGATTTGATAGCGTTCTCAATATCGTCGTTCTAGGTATGAGCGCCGGTTACTTACCCTGGTTCTTCTTTCAGAAGAGAACAGTCTTCACTTTCTACGCGATTGTCTTTGAACCCTTTATGTTGCTCGCAATTATTTACTGTGCAAAGCTTTTGCTGGATAGATCAATGACTCCCGCGGTATCTATGGGGATCGTTTCCGCGCTGTTAATCCTGATTTTCCTTAACTTTATATATTTTCTTCCCCTATTTACGGGAGAGGTGATTGACTATTCAGAGTGGTTAAAACGAATGTGGATGAGTTCGTGGATTTAACTATTCGTTAGAGGCTTTTGATTGGTTAAGGCGTTCTACCGTTTCATCAGCTAGTTGTTGGTCAAAGATTTCATCTCGCGATGGCGATGCGGCGGCTAGTGCTTCACGCTCAAGTCGCTCCTGTTCATCACTCCAAACACCAGGTGTTGTTAGATCGATTACGCGTTTGGGAACAATTGCCTTCGGAGCAACTACATACGTTGGCGCTGGAACTTCGGCAGGTTGCCATGCATTTCGAACTGATGCACTTCCTTGAGGCAGTATGACAACACCTTTTAGTTCGCGTTCAGATAATGGAATCCATTGCTCTTGTGAACTCTTTGGAGTGACCACTTCCACCAAATTGGTTCCAGAGACTCCCGCTGTACGGCGATGTAACTGTTGAATGCGTCGATGCTGAATACTATCGGCCACGGTTTGGCGACGAACATTTGCGATGTAGAGCAAAATTCCAGTCGCAGGAACGAGTGCATATAAGAATGGCATTGTGTTCATAAACCCACCTACAAGTGTTGTCGCTAAAGAAAAAGTCAATAAGACGAAGATGATTCGACGACGCATTAAGAGTTGTGCGATCTTAGCTTCGCGATCCAAATCAATGTGGTGTAGCCCAGCGCTGTGATTGCCATGCGGTGAGGAGTTGGCTACAACAGTCAGTGCAACCTTAAAACGTTCGACTGATTTACCGGAAAACTCGTTGCGGTCATGGATCCAGCGGGGTGCGAAATATGCGACCCACATACCAATGATCGCAATATAGATAAGTCCGGAAGCCATGATGTACAAAGATAAAGGAAGAATGATTACTTTTCTGGGATTTGAGCGCTACTTAATCGAGAGATTTTCCCTCACGAAACAGATGTGGTCCCGCCAATCGCCATCAATATGTAGGTATCTCGATCGATTTCCCTCGAATACATAGCCGGCTTTTTCGGCAACTTTACGAGAAGCGGCATTTTCGGGCCTCAGATTTATCTCAATGCGATGTAGTGAAAGCGAAGAGAAAGCAAAATCAGTTAAGAGTTCTACGGCCATTGTTGTATAGCCTTTATTTGCATAGTTACGGTCTATCCAATATCCGATATGTCCCCCGCGCAGAGCTCCGTAAATTACCCCTCCCAGTGAGATTTGCCCGATCAAATTTACCCCCTGCCAGATAGCAAAAGAGTAAGAGCGACCCGATCGAGCCTCACGATTGAGGGTGCGAACCATCTCAAAGTATGAAGGCAGCCTCTGCAGATCGCCCTCACTAGCGATAGTGGGGGTTGTAGCCTCCCATGGAGCCAGCCATGTTCGATTTTCCGCCCGAACAGCGTTCCACTGACTACGGTCTCGAAATCTCAGTGGCCGTAGAAAAATTGCATCTCCCGTAATTACTGCAGGCCAGTGCTCGTTCATAAAGTTTTAAATGTATCTGCGCTCAAGAATTACAACTGTGACTTCATCACCGGATGATAAATTCGTCTCTTTTTCACCCACGGCGATAAAGGCTGTTGCATCTGAAAGTGTCGAGATCTCCTCTTGATCCATCAGGGGCATCACGGACGTGGCATCTTCGGCCAGAGTTGCACGAATATAGGACCGCATTCCAGGTGCCGATTCAATCGCCTTTTCAAGTTTTGCTTTTACGGATGGGCGATGAATCGTTGCCGCACCCAACATTGTTCGAATCATAGGGCGTACGAAAAGTTCGAATGAAATATATGCCGCAATTGGATCTCCGGGCAGAGTGACAACTGGAATCTTGTCAGGGCCGATTTGACCATAATTATGGCGCCCGCTCATTTCAATGGCCATATCTATCGTAGTAATTTCGCCCAGACGTGAAAGCGTGCGAGTGATGAGATCAAAGGAGTCATCTTGACGCTCGCCGCTAATAATAATTAAATCGGCGCGCACTAATTGATCTTCAATCACACTTTGGAGTTCATCTTCGTCATTTGGAATCGAGTGAACGCGATAGGCGACTGCTCCCACTTCGCGCACAGCAGTAGTTAGAAGCCACGAATTAGTTTCGTACTCTTCTTCACCGGCCAACGCCTTACCTGGCTCGACAAGATCTGGTCCGGCCGAGAGAACTACAACTCGTGGGTGGGGACGAGTTGGCAGATGATCTAATCCGATCGAGGCGGCTAGGCCAATTTGGGTCGAGCGGATTCTGCTTCCTTCGCGCATGACCAGCCGCTCGCCTGCATAAATATCTGCTGAAAGCGTCGCCCCATGGGCATCCAGGAGTGGCATTTCAAAGGAGTCAAGAGGCTTACAAATTGCAAGGAGAGAGGTTAGAAACTCATCTACTCGCGTGTGCTCTGCCATAATCACACCATACTTGTTGGGCCGTACTTTCTTTGGGATTTAGCCCCGCGAATTACTGGGAGAAGTAGATGAATCAGAGCACAGTTAAGAAAGAGTTACGTGAGAGGTTACGCCGCGAGCGGATCCAAAAATTCATACCCTCAAATTTTAATGTTATTTTGCAGTCCCCCGAAATTCTCGCTGCATC
>CANIBB010000018.1:0-10708 GCA_947465575.1 Actinomycetota bacterium
GCAATAGTCGATCCCAATGGCATGTTCACTGGTCCACGTGTTGCCGATGCAGAGCCAGCGAAATCAACAGTGAATTTTCCATCTTTGATAGTGACCGTAACTTGCATCCGTATCGGATCATCTGTGATGCCATCATCATCTAGCCAATCAACTGCCGTCCATGTTCCTTGCGGCAAAGCCATCAGCGCCGTCTCAGTAGTCTTTGCGCTGTGATCGATAATCCTGGTGATAACGGCATCGACAGTTCCTCTACCAAATTTCTCTAAAACTTCAAGAAATCGCCTCTCTCCCGTTCGCAAGGAGGCAACCTGTGCATGCAAATCTCCGAGTACCAAATCTGGCATGCGAGAGTTAAAGCGAATGATCTCGTGAATATCTCTCACTTCTGCTCCACGTGAGAAAACCTTTGTCCCCGGGAAAACTAATCCCTCTTGATGCATATCAGTTGAATCCAAAACATAACCTGGATCCTTTGCTCCTAAATCCATCCAGTGAGCTCTAACGCAGACAAAGCCAACTAAATCACCATCTGAATTGGGATCCTCCTCTGAGGGTTCAAAGATCGGAGAGAAAAGCGTTGCATCATAGGTGTGTGCTGCATTCCAGTAGGGATAGTTAAGCAGGACCACATCTCCAGGAAAAAGATTACCTAATCCAACATACTCAATACCTTTTCGAAGCGAAAAGTCATTGGCTCCAAGGAAAAAAGTCAGACCTGGAGCCTCAGCAATGAGTCTTTGGTTGCGGTCATAAATGGAAATACCAAAATCAAGCACCTCATAAATCACTGGGTTAAACGCCGTTCTAATTAAAGTAGAGCGCATCTCTTCAGCTATAGAGATGAGATAATTACGCACAACCTCAACTGTTGCCCCATCTAGCGTTTGGTTTTCGCTCATGATTTAACCCTTCCTCACGCTTAAGTATTTGCGAGCATCAACGCTGCATTTACAGTCTGAAGGAATTACGGTTACTGACGTGCCCTCATCAACTAATGCTGGGCCATTAATAAGGTCCCCCGGCATTAAATTGCTCCGATCGTATATTTTGTATGACATTCGCTCTCTTGTCGCGAAATCAAAACAGCTACGCTCTCCAATTAACGCTCGTGCGATTTTGCCATCACCATCTGCAAAGCTTTGAATTTTTGGTGAGGATAAATGACCAATGCCTTTTACGCGTAAATTCAGAGCTTGTATTTTAGAATCCATTGCATGACCGTATCTAGCACGGTGAAGCTGATTGAAAGCATTCTTAGCTTCTTCGATATCAAAGGCTTCGCCAATAACTACCGATAATGTGTGTTCCTGGCCAACATAGCGAAGGTCCATGCTTCGTTCCACGATGGCATTTTCATTTGGAATCTCCTGCTTTAAAAGCGAATCAAGAGCCTCAACTTCTAGGTCATAGAAAATCTCTTCAAAGAGTGGATAACTTTCAATCTCGAGATCAGCCGTTAGCGTTCTTGAGAAATTGTTTTCAATATCGGCACTCAACATGCCCCACGCTGAAAATCCCGAAGGTACTAGTGGGACCACGACTTCTTGCATCTCCATTTCACGTGCCAAGATCGGCCCTAATAGTGGACCCGCGCCGCCAAATGCCAAGAGTGCGAATTGGCGAGGATCGTAGCCTCGTTCAACGGTAATCTGCCTTATAGCAGCGATCATTCGCGCCAGAAGAACATCCACTATTCCAGCAGCGGCTGCATCTACTCCAAGGCCTAATGGCTTTGCAATTGTTTCAAGCAAAGCAGAATGGGCAGCCTTGCTATCAAGTTGCATCTCACCCGAAAGAAATCTCTCAGGATCCATAAAGCCCAGAATTAGCGCGGCATCGGTTAAAGTAACGCTTTTTCCACCTCTGCCATAACAAACAGGGCCTGGATCTGCCCCCGCACTCTGTGGTCCGACTTTTAAGATATCGCGATCTAGCCAGGCTACCGAGCCACCCCCAGCACCAATCGTACGAATGTCATAAGTAGGGATTAACAGCGGGTAATTTTCTAACTCGGATTCAAAAGAGTTCGCAGGAGAGCCATTTTCAATCACACATGCATCTACAGATGTACCACCAACATCAAAGGTCAATAAGTGTGGCAAGTTGAGTTCTCTGGCAACGTAAGTGCCCCCAACAATTCCACCTGCGGGTCCTGATAGCACTGTGTGAGTTGGAGATAGTTTTGCCATGGCAGATGTCATTGACCCACCGCCCGACCTCATGATCAAGAACTTTCCGTGGAAACCGATATCCGAAAGGCCTCCTTCGAGTTCATCAACGTACTTCTCAAAAATTGGTCGTATATAGGCTTCAATTACGGTCGTTGAAGTCCGCTCATATTCTCGATATTCGCGAGCGATATTACTTGAGATGGATACCGGTAGCTTTGGATGACGCTTTTGTATCAACTCGGCAACCCTTTTCTCGTGTGCAGGATTTACATGCGCATGGAGAAAACAAATGGCTAATGACTCTACGCCTTGATTAACTATTGCATCAGAAAGGGAATCTAATTCCGATTCATCTAGATCAACAACAATATTTCCTCGGTAGTCCATGCGCCCTGTTATTTCAAAAGTATCTCTTCTCGATATAATGCTCTTGGGACGCTCATATTGAAAATCATACATTCGCTCGGCAGGTACATTTCCACGACCGATCAAAAAAATATCCCTAAACCCTTTATTACTTAATATGCCAGTTCTAGCCCCTCGCTTCTCAAGGACTGAGTTCAGCCCCAGCGTGGTCCCGTGAATAAAAATATCGACATCCTCAATTTGAGTATCTAAGCTCTTTAGCGCATTGAACACGCCTTCAGCTGGGCGGTGAGGAGTAGTTAAAGCCTTCTTGAAACGTATATCTGAAGTCTTTGAATCGAATTCGACAGCGTCAACAAACGTGCCTCCAATATCAACGGCTATTCTTTTCGATTTCATTACTTTGACTCCCTTTCTGAGATATTAGGCTTACTAACTGATGTTTCGGGATTTGATTTACTACATGCAACAAAATGGTTCTCTTCAAATTTAAGCAAATTTTGACCCGTGCGCTCGCATGCAGCTACAGAGACAGGGCATCGTCCAAATAGATTGCACCCACTGTGCGGGGTAAGGAATTCATCCTCGGGCAATAAGGCTTCAAACTCTCGATTTTCGCCAGAATCCAGAGTTCGGACGCTAGCTAGCATCGCTCGGGTATAGGGGTGAACCGGGTTATTAAAAACTTGATCAACGGGCCCAGTCTCCACAATCTTTCCCCGGTACATGACGATGACTCTGTCACAAATGCTCTTTACGGTAGCTAGATCATGTGAAATATAGACCGACGTAAAATCCTTGGATTTAGAGTTTTCTCTAATGACATTGAGAATTTGAGCCTGGGTAGTCACATCCAACTGTGAAGTGGGTTCGTCAAAAACGATTATTTTTGGGTTGCTAATTATCGCTCGCCCAATTCCAACCCTTTGTGCCTGTCCGCCAGAGAGACTTCTTGGGCGTCTACTTAGTAAACTTCGATCGACGCGTACATCTGTAATCACCTTGGACAGTCTCTCTTCTACCGAAACCTTAGGTAGTTTTAATCGTAGTAATGGCTCGACAATCGAACGGTTTACTTCCAGTTTCGGATCTAAAGTCAATATCGGGTCTTGAAATACCATCTGAATTTCATCCCTAATAGGTTCTTGAAAAATATCATGAAAGAGTTTTTGCTTCAGCACTACTCCCTTGATTTCACCAGAGGATGCTTTTTCCAGACCACTCAATATCCTGCCGAGAGTACTTTTACCGGATCCACTTTCGCCAACGATTCCAAGGTTCTCTCCTTCATAGAGTTCAAGATCCAAATTATCTAAGGCTTTGAATCCCTTGGTTCCAAATCTGCCTTTGTAAATGAAAGTCAGAGATTTCAAACTCAGAAGAGGATTCTTAACTTCTATTTCTCTTGAACTATACGTCAACGGAAATGTCGGAAGCTGCCTCACAGCATTTTCTTTATCCAATGAATTAAAACATGCCAAACTATGCAAATCTGACATGGCAACTAATGCTGGTTTGCTTTCGTGGCAAGTGCTTATCGCGCGGCTACACCTACTTATGAATGCACAATCTGTTGGATACTTAGCCAAAATTGGCATAGATCCAACATCAGAAAAGACTGCCAGTCCATCCATTTTGGGAACTGAGTCTAAAAGCATTCTTGTGTAAGGATGGCGCGGATCTCCAAGTAAATCAGCTGTTGCATTTTGTTCAACGATGGAACCCGCATAAAGAACTGAAATTCTGTCACTTATCGTCGCAACTGATGCGATGTCGTGCGAGATAATCAGTACTGCGGCGTTTTCTCGCTTTGCGTAATCAGATATTAGTTGCAATATATTCTCAGTCAATGTCGCATCAAGGCTATTTGTCGGCTCATCGGCAATCAAAAGCCTCGGTTTTGAGCTGATTGCCAGAGCGATCATGATTCTCTGGCACATTCCACCTGACATCTGATGAGGAAAGGCCTTCAAAGTTCTATGTGTGTCAGAAATCCCAACACTTTCAAGCAGGTTTTTAGCCTCCATGCGGGCCGATGCCTTTGATACTCTACTTTGGCTGGAAATACGATCGATTAGTTGATCACCAATCGTCCGTGTTGCCGAAAGGGATGAGCGCGGATTCTGAAGCGCTATTGATGCAACTGATCCACGATAGGCAGTTACCTCCTTAGCATTTAGTTCCAAGCAATCAATTCCGCCTACAAAGATCTTCCCACGCACATGTGCGCTCTCGGGTAGCAAACGCATGATTGATTTCGCTAACATGCTTTTCCCAGCCCCAGTTTCTCCAACAAGAGCATGTACTTCACCTTGGGCAATTCTAAGGTTAACCCCATTAATGGCGAATACTTCCTTTTCGGCTGCGCCTACTCTCACGCATAGCTCTTGAATATCTAGAATGCTCATTTTCTGCGCTGTCTCTCTTGAAAACCTTCACCTAGAAGCGTGAAACCGAATATGCATGTCACCAGCGCGATTCCTGGAACCACTGAGGTCCACCACACTCCACCAACAACATCATTTGATCCGGCACCAATCATCGAACCCCATTCAGCCTCTGGGATGGGAACTCCCAGCCCTAAAAATGACAAGCCAGCCAAAGTTAGAATTGCCCATCCGCAATTAAGTGGGGCAATAATTCTGACGGGTAAAAGTGAGTTGGGTAATATGTGTGATACCAGAATTTTCACATGTTTTATTCCAGAGAGACGAGCCGAATCTACATACCCTTGAATTACAACTGATTTCACTTCCGCTCTGACTAATCGGGCATAAGCGGGCGCATTAACGACTGCGATAACAATAATCAGGTTAAAAATCCCGGGCCCAAGAATTGCGGCAATCGAGAGCGCCAATATGAAAGTTGGAAAAGATTGAAAAATATCTAACAAACGCATCAATACTGCATCTATTTTGCCACCAAAATAACCTGAAATGCATCCGATGATTATTCCGATAACAACCGCAATTGACACGGAAACGACGGAAACGAGAAGGTCTACTCGAATCGCATAGATTGTACGGGACAATATATCCATTCCATTTCCATCGGTTCCAAGTAAATGTAGCGAGTCAGGTGCCGATAGAAAATGTTCAAAATCGATTTCAGTTGGACCGAAATGTGTCAACAGCGGAGCAAATAATCCTATTAGGAAATAGAATGAGAGTATGAATAATCCGAAGAAGACCAATTTCTCTTCATGAAAAGTTCTTTTTGCTAGCTGATACATTTTGACCATCTTCTAAATGTCTATTCTTGGATCAAGGATGCTATGAACAACATCGGCAATGAAAAATGCAATAATGTAGAAGAAGGCAACAGTCATGACCGTTAGCTGTATAACAGGGTAGTCACGTAAAGATAAACCTTTAAGTGCCCACTGCCCAAAACCTTGCCAGCCAAAAACCGTTTCTACTAAAACAATTGATCCCAACATAAATCCGAAAATAATGGCCGAAAGCGTCGGTAGAGAGATCAGAGAGTTGCGAACCAAATATTTGCGGATGAGGGCCCAGCCTCCAATGCCATGCGCTTTCGCGGCAATATAAGAGTCAGAGCTAATTACTTCTAGGGCTGAAGCACGAACACTTCTGGTAATCGGTGCAGAAATAACAAATACTATTGTCAGTGCCGGTAGAAATAAGTGGCGCCCGGAAGAAATGAAAGCTTCCTTATTAAATGTGAGAATTGAGTCTACAAACTCCATGCCAGTTATATGCGCAACTGTTATCCCAGTATCCAACCGTCCACTCGGAGCGGGAACTATTCCTAACCAGCCATAAAAGATTAATATGAGTATCAAACCCATCCAGAATTCAGGCATCGAGTTGCCCACCAAAGTTGCCAGGCGAATTACCCTATCGGAGGCCTTCTTTTCTCGAAGTGCAGACGTCAAGCCCAGCACCACTCCAACAATTAGCGCGATAAAGAGCGAAAATATGATTAGCTCGAGCGTTGCTGGGAAAATTGCACCTAATTCCTCTACGACTGGGCGCCCAGTTTGGATAGATTTTCCGAAATCGCCATGAAAAAGATCTACTACGAAATTGTAGAACTGAACGTAAATTGGGCGATCAAGTCCTAGCCTGGCAGTCAAATCGATGCGGTCCTGGGCGTTTGAATTCGGTCCTAAAAGTGTTCCAACTGGATCACCAGGAAGAATCCTAACTAGCAGAAAAGTGAATGTGACCACTCCGACTAGTACCGGGCCTATTGATAATAAGCGCCAAGCACTAAATCGGAGCAGCCTCATTCATCACCACCCTCGTTGGTAGTTAGGACTTAGACAAGTACTGGAGTCTAAATAGTCCATCTACTGGCTGAACCCAACCCTTTACCGTCTTACCCACTGGTAAATTGAAGTTTGGCTGAGCAAGCATGATCCAAGGTACTTCATTAGCAAGAATATCCTGAACTCTCGTCCACAGCTTAAGACGTTCTGCAGGAGATCCGACCGTGTGTGATTTCGCGAAGATTGTATCGATCTCTGCATTCGAGAAATTAGCATAATTCAAGAATGAAGTCTTCGTGAAGCTAGTGGACAATAAGTATTCGACATCATTTACCCATTGTTGTCCTGATGCAATCTGCATCGGAATATCCTTCTTAGTGCGGCGAGCCGACAATGTTGCAGGATCCAATGGAGTTAACTTAAGTTTAATTCCAATACGCTCCAGTGAGGCCTGAATAATGACACCCAATTTCGCTTGATTGACATCAGAACTTGCATAAGCAAACTCAGTTGTTATTCCCGAAACCCCGGCTTCACTCATCAATTCCTTAGCCTTGGAAAGTGAATATCTGTATGGGTAACCCTTCTTGGATGAACCGGGCATTTCAATAGGAAATGGGCTCTGGGCTGTACGGGCATCTTTATTGTAAACAGCATTAATAAGAGTTCCATAAGGTATTGCAAAAGCTATAGCCTGACGGACTTTCCTATTATCCAATGGAGCTATATTCGTATTTAACTGGATTTCATCGGTCGTATTACTAGGGCTCGAAATAACATTGATATCGTTATTCTTCTTTAATGCAACGATATCTGAGCTTGGCAGACCAAGGGCTATATCAATATCTCCCTTTTCAAGCTGAAGGCGCATGTTGGCAGATGAAGGAATAACCTTAAGGATTATCTTCTGTGTCAAAGGCTTATCTGCGCCTGGATATTGAGGATTAGCTACTAGAACAATTTCCTGTCCCTGAATAAATGAATCAACATTGTAGTAGCCACCAGCCTGAGGGTTTTTAGCAACCCAATCTTTTGCCCACTCATCTGAAGCTGTCGCATGCGACTTGACCAGAACGGAGTCGAATACAAATAGGCTGATTGCTTGAATCTGTGGAGTCATTGGGTTTGCAAAAGTCTGATCAAAGCGAACAGTATATTTATCAACAACAACAACCTGATCAGGTGCCGTTAGGCCAATATTGCGATAGACACCGGCCACATTTGCTTTTGCTGCAAAGGCGCGATCTTTAGACCATTTAACATCGGCGGATGTCATTTCATTGCCACTAGGGAACTTGATTCCCTTCTTCAATTTCAAAGTCCAAACTTTTCCGGATGAATCCGCTTTAAATGATTCGGCAAAAGTTGGAATGATGTTTTCTGGGTTTTGAACGGACTTACCAGCAACAGTCTTGACTGAATAGTCAATCATGTATGGATAAATGTTTTTATAGAGTGATAGAGCTACAAGATCAAACCCTACATAATCCTGATCCCAGCTCCCAGGAAAACTTGGAACACCGACTACTAATGTAGAGGGTGCTGCATTGGCAGCTTGAACACCACCGGGAATAACGATAACCCCCATGAGGAGTGCGAAACTTGATACAAATAACGTAATAGATCTAAAGCTTTTTCGAAATCCAAGAATATTTTTCAAAAGACTACCTCCCCATGAACATGAATCTGAAAACAAACGTTTTCAGAAAGTTGGAACCAAATTATTTTTCTCCGTAATTCGTGCTCAAGATAGTGCAAAATAAATGGAAGTCAATGAATTTTGAAATTTGACACCGCATCTTGAGAAAAATCACCCGGATTTGTGACTTATCTTGAATCCATCTCATTATGCAAGCACTAAGAGGTTTCATCTCATTATATGAGATGATATTGCGCTCAAATCAGCTGGGATGAGCGGTAACCCTCGCCCTATAACTTCGCCGCTAAGACACTTGTTGTGGAGCCTCTGAAAGCTTTCCAAGAAAAGTTTTTTCAAAATTGGAATCACAAATTGGCGACTACAGATTTGCCACCTTGCATAACGAAATCAATGTTGCGTAAGTTTTGTGGATCTTCAAGTGGATTTCCATGGAAGGCTACAAAATCCCCCATGAATCCCGGGCGAATCTGTCCAATGGATTCACTTCTATTGACTAAGTCTGCCGCCGTCGATGTGATTGATTGCAGGGATTTAAGCGTGCTCAATCCTGCCCCGTGCATAAGGAAAAGTTCATGAAGGGCTGCACTTAGGCCGTCAACTCTATCTCCGGGTGGATAATCAGTTCCATTGATCATTTTTATGCCAGCTTTAATTGCTAATTTTGCGCTGGCTAAATGTTGTTCACTAACTGAAAGCGCATTCTGAATTGATGCTTCAGCAAAACCTTTCTCTCTCATCCACGATTCAGATCGGGTCACACACAAGGTTGGGCAATAGAAAACATCCTTAGCTGCCATTTGATCTACTGTGGTTTGATCCATTAAATACCCATGCTCAAAAGATCGAACGCCAAGACGCAGCGCTTGCTGTATCGCAATAGATTCACCGGCATGCGCCACAACATAGGTATTGTGTTCTTCTGCTGCCTTAACCACTCCTCTAATCTCATCATCTGTCATCTCTAGATCTTCTGGACTTTCACCTGCATGCGCCAAACCACCTGTAATAAATATCTTTAAATGGTCGGCTCCTGCTTCTAGTTCACCAATTGCTGCCTTATAAAACCCATCAAAATCCTTCGCGAAGGAACATGCCGATCCCTTTCCATGTCCTTCTGGGGTCGAAAGTGCTCTTCCAGCTCCAAAAATTCTAGGTCCTTGATACCAACCTGCCTCTGCTGCTTTCCTTAGGAACAGGTCAACTTGGTTTTGTTCATGAACCGAACGTAGTGTTGTAATTCCTGACTTAAGAGCCTCTTCTGCACGCTGGGCAGCGCGAAATGCAGTTAAGGCAGGATTTTCATTTGGATCCGTCAATGAGAAAGGAAATACTATTGAAAGGTGAGCGTGGCATGAAATAAGGCCGGGGAAAAGGAATCGGCCAGCCAAATCAATGACCTCTTCACCTTTATCTGGTCTGGCTGATGTGGCTTTTTGAATTGAAGTTATTTTCCCGCCTTCATCGATTTGAACTGATGATTCTCTGATTATTTCGCCGGAGATTACATCAACGACATTGGCATTGGCTAATAACATGCAAGTCCCTTCATCTCAATAAATTGGATTCTTTATATTTCCGAAACTTATTTCTTCTATCTATTCTCATACACCCTACAATAAGAATGCAAATAGTATATAAGGAAGACTTGTTGATTTGAAGGAATGTTATATCTGTTTCCTTCTTTGTCCTGTTACTGGTTAGGAGACTTGAACTCTTATCGTGTGCCAACCTTCAGCGCCATTTGGTGCAACCGGCACATATGCCTCTGGTTGTAACTCTCCATCTCCATCGGTGGCCCGCACGCTAATTGCATATCCACCCTTTGTCGCATTCCACGGCAGCCACCACTGTCGCCACGTTGTCTTAGCGATCTCGGGTCCAAGTACTGCCTCTTGCCACGGAGCTTTATTAACCCTGACTTCCACCTTTGAAATCCCGCGCGTAGGCGCCCACGCAACCCCAGCGATTGCGATAGTTCCGGCAACTACAGAAGTGCCACCCTGTGGAGTATCGATTCGCGACTGCGTCTTTATTGGTGCCCGTTCTGACCAACCACGCGAAATCCAATATCCATGTTTTTGATCAAAGCGGGTTAATTCAATCCGAGTCAGCCACTTCGTTGCCGAAACATATCCGTAGAGCCCAGGAACGATAATGCGCGCCGGGAAACCGTGTTCAAGGGGCAGAGCTTCACCATTCATTCCAATTGCAATCATCGCATCGCTGTTATCTAATGCAGCCAGGGGAAAACCAGCAGTAAAGCCATCAACGGAGTAA
>CANIBB010000019.1:0-10621 GCA_947465575.1 Actinomycetota bacterium
CGTATGTTGGCCGCTGCTCAAGAGGCACAAGAGGCTGCGGCATCGGCCGAGCGTAAAAGCCAGGTACGGACGGTAGATAGATCAGAGCGAATCCGCACGTATAACTATCCAGAAAATCGCATTAGCGATCACCGTGTAAATTACAAATCTAATAATTTAGATGCCGTACTAAACGGAGATCTTGATGACATGATTCAAGCTCTTATTGATGCCGATAAGGCTGCCCGTTTATCTAATACGAAGTAATTCTCTATGGAAATCAAAGTATTGCTACGTGAGGCGAAATCACAGTTAGCGCAATCTGGAATATCCGAAGTTGATGCCGAGCATTTATTGGCTCATGTGCTTGGTATCTCTCGAATGGATCTTCATAACTCTGTTTTAGTTGAAACAACTTTAGCCTCGCTAGGTGACTCCGATATTGTTGAAGAACTGTTCTATTCAATGCTGGATCGTCGAATTAATCATGAACCTCTTCAGTATGTGACGGGCCGTGCATTTTTTCGCTATTTAGAGATTGAAGTTGGTCCCGGTGTTTTGGTGCCGCGACCTGAATCAGAGCTCCTTGTCGATGCGGTCTTAACTCACATCAAGAATTTGCCAGCGCCTGTCAGTGTCATTGATTTAGGAGCAGGTTCTGGCGCACTTGCCTTAGCAATTGCAACTGAGGCGCCCAACTCCCGTGTCATCGCAGTTGAAAACTCTCCAGAGGCGATTTTCTGGCTCAAGAAGAATGTATCTGTCATCGCCGAAAATGTACGAGTAGTCGAAGGCGATGTCGCCGACGTATTACCCGGAGTTAAATGCGACGTTGTTATCGCTAATCCTCCATACATTCCAGATGGGCAACCCTTGCCGCGCGATGTCGCCAGCTTTGAGCCGCATGCCGCCTTATTTGGCGGAGCAACCGGAATGGAGCTACCAACGGTATTTATCATCGCCGCAGCCAGGATTTTAAAGCCTGCCGGAGTGTTAGTAATCGAGCATTCTGAGGAACAGGGCGCGGCTATTGCAAGCCAATTAGCCCTAGATTTCGAGTGCATTACACTCCATGATGACCTTCTTGGTCGTCCACGTTGGACGAGTGCGGTGCGGAGATAACTATGGGCAAAGAAGTTGATTTAAAGAAGGGCGAACTTTCACGTCACGTAAAAAAAGCTGCGAAAGCGATTGCCGATGGATACATCATCGCCATTCCGATGGAGCACAGTTATGCCTTTGCCTGCGATGCTTTTAAGCACGATGCAGTGCGCGCGATGCATGTATTGCGCGATGACCCACTATTTACCTCAGCTCAAGTGATGGTTGCAAATGCTAAGACAGCAAAGGGAGTGGTTCGTGAAATTACTCCAGAGATTGCAGCCCTTATGAAAAATTTCTGGCCAGGAATGCTGTCAATGAATCTTCGCCCACAAACAGGTTTGAGTTGGGATCTAGGAGACGCAAATCAGCTAGATCAAGTGAGCATTCGGGTTCCAAAGAGCAGATTTGCAAAAGGACTTCTTGCACAGACGGGACCCTTAGCCGTTGGTAGCGCCGCACGACGCGGTCGTTCAATCCCTAAAGCGTTGAGCGATATCTTTGTATTAGATTCGGATCTAGCCGCTCAGTTTAATTATGGAAAACTTCGTAATGGCCCAGTAACGACGGTAATTGAGGCCGACGAAACTGGCGTCAGAGTGCTTCGAATCGGGGCAATCTCATTAGAGCAGATTCAAAGTATCGTCCCGGCAGCCACTGCCATATAAGATTGCGACATGTCTACTTTCTATGGCCCTGATTTTGATGCTTTAACTAAGCAAGATCCAGAAATCGCTGCAGTTTTATTATCCGAACTCAAGCGTCAGCAAACAAATTTACAACTCATTGCATCGGAAAATTTCACATCTCGTGCAGTCTTGGCGACAATGGGATCGACGCTATCTAATAAATATGCCGAGGGCTATCCGGGAAAGCGTTACTACGGGGGATGCGAAGAGGTCGATAAGGCTGAATACCTTGCCATCGAACGTGCAAAGAGTTTGTTTGGCGCCGACCATGCAAATGTGCAGCCTCACTCAGGGGCATCTGCAAATGTCGCTGTTTATCAAGCTTTTACTAAGCCTGGAGATACGGTCCTTGCGATGTCATTGCCACACGGTGGTCACTTAACGCATGGATCGGCAGTTAATTTTTCAGGCAAGTGGTTTAACGTTGAGTCATATGGCGTTCGCGCCGATAACGAACTCATCGATTACGACGAACTCCGCGATAAAGCTATCGCTACACGGCCCAAGATGATTTGTTCGGGAGCAACTGCATATCCGTCATTGATCGATTTTGAAAAAATTCGCGCGATTTGTGATGAAGTTGGCGCAATAATGTGGGTAGATGCCGCGCATTTCATCGGTCTAGTCGCTGGCAAAGCGATTCCATCTCCGGTGCCATTTGCTGACGTTGTCTCATTTACAACACATAAAGTACTGCGCGGACCACGCGGCGGAATGATTTTGACAAAGGCCGAGCACGCTAGCGCCATTGACAAGGCGGTATTCCCCGGAATGCAGGGCGGACCAATCATGTCGGCTGTTGCCGGAAAGGCCGTTGCTCTCGCCGAGTGTGCAACTCCCGGATACCAAAAATATGCCAAGGATGTAATCATTAACGCAAAGGCGTTAGCTGCAGCCCTTGAGAGCGAAGGCATGCGTGCAGTCTCTGGCGGAACACAGACGCACCTTGCATTAATGGATATTCGAAGCACAGGGGTTACCGGCAAGGTAGCCGATGAGCGCTGCGGAGCGGCAGGAATCGTAATGAATAAGAACTCGATTCCTTATGATCCAGAAAAGCCGGGGGTCACTAGCGGCATACGTGTTGGAACACCAGCTACAACAACTCAAGGCATGGGAGTTACCGAAATGAAGCAGATTGCATCATTGATTGCCCGGGCAATTGCGAGTGATGATGGCGCAGTTCACGCCTCGATTAAAACCGAGGTACATGCACTCACTGCACGTTTTCCTATTTATCAGGCGTAGTTGAATTCATGCGCGAGTACTTAGTCACTCTGCTGATTTCAGCGGCTTTGTGCTACCTGATTACTCCTTTAGTGCGCACGCAAGCGATTCGATTTGGAGCAGTTGCTCAGATTCGTGGCCGCGATATTCACACGACACCTACTGCACGCTGGGGTGGAGTAGCGATGTGGATGGCGATGTCCATAACCTTCATGATCGTAAATCACCTTCCACTCGTTGGTAAGTCATTTGGACATGAATCACAGGGCATTTTTCTAGCCTCTACGGTTATCGTTCTGCTGGGCATGGCCGATGATCGTTTTCAGCTCGATGCACTAACGAAACTTGCCGGGCAGGTATTCGTGGCCAGTATTTTATTGTTATACGGAATTCAAATCCTATGGCTACCCATAAATGGTGTCATAACTTTGCCATCAAGCATTGGTCAGTTAGTCACCGTATTAATTGTGGTCGTGACGATTAATGCCGTTAACTTCATCGATGGCATGGATGGTTTAGCTGCTGGAATTGTCGCTATCGCTGGTATCGCTTTTTTTGCTTTTGCCTATCTTTTGGCCGTTGATTTTGGATTTAGCCGTGCAGGTGCACCATCACTGATTACCGCGGTACTAGTCGGAATCTGCATAGGGTTCTTGCCGCATAACGTGCATCCCGCACGAATATTTATGGGCGATAGCGGCTCAATGTTGCTCGGACTTTTATTGGCATC
Organism: Actinomycetota bacterium; assembly: GCA_947465575.1. Lineage (GTDB taxonomy): Bacteria > Actinomycetota > Actinomycetes > Nanopelagicales > Nanopelagicaceae > Planktophila. The sequence goes on from CANIBB010000019.1 coordinate 3,727, forward strand.
GGCTGCAATTACTTTAACTGGCCAAGTTGACCCCAATGCAATCTCTGCCGAATCAGCAGGACCGACACTTTTGCCGCTTCTATTACCATTTGCAGTACTAGCGATTCCATTGGCCGATTTATTATTGGCGGTAGCTCGTCGAGTTAAAGCTGGTAAATCTCCCTTTGCCCCCGATAATGAACACTTACATCATCGTCTATTGGCTAGCGGAAACTCACAATTAAGAACGGCCTTCATTTTGTATATGTCCACGGCTGCAATTGCCTTTCCTGTAACGATTTTGGCGTTCAAGCCATGGTGGATTGCCCTTGTGACTGCGCTGGCGCTAATTGGCGCGACAGTGATTATCAGTAAAAAGGGTAAGGTAGCCAAATGAGTCAATCAACTGAGTTCGAAATGTGGCGAGGTGCAGTTATCCCTGCCAGCGTTATGGGAGTTCTAGCGACCATCGTAATGACATTTGTTCGTGGTTCATCATCGATCTTAGGTGGAGTTTTAGCTGAATTTATTGTTCTTATTTTTTTTGGAATTCATTTAGCGATCTCAAAATACTCCCGTAAATTAGATCCGATGATGACAATGATTCTGGTATTGATTTCATACTTTGCCAAACTTGTGATCTTGGGAGTTTTTCTGCTCGTTGTTGTAAATATGGTGCCTGAAAAGAGTTTAGACCGAACAACTTTTGGCGTGGTTGCCGTTGTTATTACTTTTGCTTGGCTGGCAGGGGAGGTAAGGGCTTTCTTAAAGCTGCGCCTACACCTACCATTGCCGGGTGATGCCAGTCACAATCAATCCATTGATAAAGGCGGTAACTAATGGCTATTAATGATGATGCGGCATTTTGGTCGATACTTGCCTATTTGCTTTCAGGTTTAGTTTTCTGGGGTGGCGCTGGAGCCCTTGGCGACCACTTTCTTGGGACCCATTTCCTATTAATCGGCGGCCTGTTACTCGGCCTCGGCTCAAGTTTTTGGCTTATCTGGCTCCGCTTCCTTAAGAACTAAATCCAACCAATCTGCGCAGCTTTTCGCGCAGATCCAGGCTTAGGCCGGTTTTGCATGTAGGCGCATAAGCCTCTAAGTTTGCCCATGTACAGCCCCCTCCCCACGGGTAAGAGCGAAAAACCGACTTTCTTTAAGAGGAGTTTTAAGTGCGCGTTTTATGGAGCCAAGCCAATCCAGGCTTCGTCCCCCCAAGTAGCGCAGATTTTGATTTCCCTCCTATTTTCGGAGATAGCATCCTATTTACCAAGCCTGTACTTCTAGTTTTTCTTTCAGTGATTTTGGCTGGAACTTTTTTCACGCTCTCAGCTAGAAAAGCGGCAGTCGTTCCTTCACGTCTGCAATTTGCCGGTGAGTCAATTTATACATTCATCCGTAATGAACTTGGCCGCGATGTTATTGGCCCAGAGTTCATGCGCTTTGTACCCTTTCTTTTCACACTCTTTATTTTTATTCTAACGAACAACTTATTTGGCGTTATCCCGCTTTTGCAGTTTCCGACCATGTCGCACATTGGTTTTCCAATTGGTGTGACTATTTTTTCTTATGTTACTTACCACTATGTCGCAATTAAGAAGCATGGTTTCGGAAAGTACATTAAAGACATCTGCTTTATGCCAGGGATTCCAAAGCCAGTTTATCTAATTTTAACGCCAGTTGAGCTACTCACATATCTTGTAACTCGCCCACTAACGCTTTCAATGCGTTTATTTGCGAACATGTTTGCTGGTCACCTCCTCCTACTTGTATTCACCCTAGGTGGAGAATATTTGCTTACGAGCGGATTAATTCTAAAATTCTTAAGTTTATTTTCCTTCGGTTTTGCAATTGGATTGAGCTTCTTCGAAATGGGTATCCAGGCGCTACAGGCTTACATCTTTACTTTGTTAACGGCTTTATATATCGCAGGAGCGCTCGCCGACGAGCACTAGCACCACAGTAGATTTGACCAAACACCCGTTTGGCCAATATGAAAGGAAAGAGAAATGACAGGTACTCTCGCAATCGTAGGCTTCGGCCTTTCGACAATTGGACCCGGAACTGCTACCGGTTTGATCTTCGCGGCATACATCAGCGGCGTTGCTCGTCAGCCAGAGGCTCGCAGCATCCTGCAGCCAATCGCATTCCTTGGCTTCGCTCTTGCTGAAGCTTTGGCGCTATTTGGCCTTGTTCTTGCATTCGTACTGAAGTAAGAATCGATATAAGGAGTAAATAGATGTTAAGTCGAATTGGATTTTTAGCATCCGCTGAGGCGGGAGCTAGTCCGGTCATTCCAAAGCCTGCCGAAATCATTGTCGGTTTCGTCGCCTTTGGAATTTTGCTGTTAATCATCCGTGCCCGCGCAGTTCCGCGTTTTGAAAAAGCTTATAAGGATCGCACTGAAGCAATTCAAGGCGGCCTAGAGCGTGCAGAAGTTGCACAACGTGAAGCCGCCGCTGCCTTGACGATGTACAAGTCACAACTTGCCGATGCTCGCGGTGAAGCCGCGAAGCTTCGTGAAGAGGCTCGTGCAGAAGGTGCGGTAATTCTTGAGCAGATGAGAACTACTGCCCAAGAAGAAGCGACACGCATTACGGCCTCGGCTCGCACATCAATTGAAGCTGAGCGTCAAGCCGCTTTTAACTCACTTCTCAATGAAGTGGGAGCTTTAGCAACGCAACTCGCATCAAGAATCGTCGGAGAGTCACTCGATGATGCAGCTCGACAGTCACGCGTCGTTGAGCGCTTTCTAGAAGATGTGGAGAAGGCAGAGTAACTATGACACTCGCACTCAAAGGTTCCAGCAGACTCTCTTTAGTCGCAACCCGCGCACAGATTGAGAAGTTAATCTCAGGCGTCGATGCAACGGCTGCAACTCAAGTGTCGGCTGATCTTTTGGCGATTGTTACAGTTCTCGATTCTTCGATTGCTTTGCGCCGGGCGTTAACTGATTTTGCGCGCGATGCTGCTTCTAAAGTTGAATTAAGTAAGACGGTTTTCGCAAAAATTCAAAGCGGAAGCGCCTTCACTTTGCTCTCAACAATGGTTGGTCTGCGCTGGTCATCACCTAAAGACTTAGGCGATGTACTTGAGCTCCTTGCAGTTGAGGCCCAGAGCGTTGCCGTTGAAAAAGCTTCACAACTGGATCAACTTGAGTCTGAACTCTTCGCTTTTGCTCAGATTGTCATTAAGAGCCCAGAGCTTCGTGCAGCGTTCGCGCTACGTTCAACATCAGAAGTTAAAAAGAGTGATTTAGTGCGCTCCCTCCTGTCAGGGAAAGCACTTCAAGCATCAATCGATTTAATCTCATTTTTAGTTGATCATCCACGTGGGCGTAATCTTGAAAATGGACTTGAAGAGTTCGCCGATATTATTTCGGCTCGAAAAGCCCGCTTGATTGCACATGTTGTTTCAGCTACTGCGCTCACACAAGATCAAACCGCTCGCTTAACCAAATCCCTCACGAAGATGATGGGTCATGAGATTCGAGTGAATGTAAGTATTGAAAAGGAAGTCGTGGGAGGTCTGTCAATTCGAATTGCAGATGAGCTCATTGATGGGACTTTGATTGCTCGTTTAGCACAAGCAGATCGCCTGCTTGCTGGTAAGAGCGCTTAAGTTTTTAACTAGAAACAAGAAAAGGGAGAATAAAATGGCGGAACTTACGATCCGGCCCGAAGAGATCCGTGATGCCTTGGCGACATTCGTTAAGTCATACGATCCAGGGACTGCATCTCGCGATGAAGTCGGAACTGTTAGCCAAGCAGGCGATGGTATTGCACGCGTCGAAGGCCTCCCGTCGACAATGGCAAACGAACTTTTGCAGTTCGAGAACGGAACTCTAGGTCTTGCGCTAAACCTTGATGTGCGCGAAATCGGTGTAGTTATTCTGGGTGATACAACAGGAATTGAAGAAGGCTCATCAGTTCGACGTACTGGAGAGATTCTCTCTGTACCAGTCGGCGACGCCTTCCTTGGTCGTGTTGTTGATCCACTTGGCCGCCCAATCGATGGCAAAGGTGAAATTAAAGCCGATGCTCGTCGTGCCCTTGAAGTACAGGCACCCTCGGTAGTTGAGCGCCAGCCAGTTAAAGAGCCATTAGCAACTGGAATTAAAGCCATCGATGCGATGACAGCAATTGGTCGCGGACAGCGCCAGTTAATTATTGGTGACCGCCAGACTGGAAAGACTGCCGTAGCCGTTGACACAATTATTAACCAGAAGGAAAACTGGAAAACTGGAGATCCAAAGAAGCAAGTTAAATGTATCTATGTTGCTATTGGTCAAAAGGGTTCAACTATTGCATCCGTTAAAGCTTCACTAGAAGAGGCTGGCGCAATGGAGTACACAACTATCGTGGCATCTCCCGCATCAGACCCAGCAGGTTTCAAGTATTTAGCTCCATACACCGGCTCTTCAATTGGACAGCACTGGATGTATAAGGGCGAGCACGTTCTTATCGTCTTTGATGATCTTTCAAAGCAGGCTGAGGCTTATCGTTCAGTTTCATTATTGCTTCGCCGTCCACCAGGCCGCGAGGCATACCCTGGAGATGTTTTCTACTTACACTCTCGCCTATTAGAGCGTTGCGCAAAGCTCTCCGATGAACTCGGTGGCGGTTCTATGACTGGTCTACCAATCATCGAAACTAAGGGAAATGACGTTTCTGCCTTCATTCCTACAAACGTAATTTCAATTACCGATGGACAGTGCTTCTTGGAAACAGATCTATTCAACGCCGGTGTTCGCCCAGCGATCAACGTAGGTGTTTCTGTTTCTCGCGTGGGTGGTTCTGCTCAGACTAAGGCGATGAAGAAGATTGCTGGACGTTTGCGTCTTGACCTTGCACAGTTCCGTGAGCTCGAAGCATTCGCAGCTTTCGGTTCCGACCTTGATGCAGCGTCAAAGGCACAGCTTGAGCGCGGTGCGCGAATGGTTGAACTACTTAAGCAAGGTCAGTACTCACCGTATTCACTCGAGCGCCAGATTGTTTCAATCTGGGCCGGTACATCAGGCGCACTCGATGATGTTGCAGTAGCCGATATTCGTCGATTTGAATCAGAGCTTCTGGATTACATTGGTCGCGAACGCAAAGCAATCTTTGATGTAATCGCCGAAACTAAGCAGTTAGAGGATGACACTGTCGCTTCAATGGTTGAGGCAGTCGCCTCGTTCAAGACGCGCTTTGTTCCAACTATTGCCGTTGTCGTAAAAGATGCGCCAGTAGAGGCACTTGAGGGCGAAGGCTCAGAGCAAATCACTAAGCACGTTCCTCCGGCGGTGAAGAAGTAAACCATGGGCGCCCAACTCCGCATTTATCGCAGACGCATGCGATCCGTTAAAGCGACTAAAAAGATTACGAAAGCCATGGAGTTAATCTCGGCTTCTCGTATCGTTAAAGCGCAACAACGGGTTACTGCGTCGACTCCATATGCATTTGAGTTGACCCGTGCTGTTTCTGCTGTTGCAACGTACTCTTCTACAAATCACCCGCTAACGACTCCGACTGAAAATCCAATCCGTGCTGCGGTTTTGATTATTACGTCAGACCGTGGAATGGCTGGCGCATACTCAAATAATGCAATTAAAGAGGGGGAGCAGTTAGTAACTCTTCTTCGTGAGCGGGGATTACAAACAACTTCGTACTTAGTAGGCCGAAAGGCAGTCAACTACTATCGCTTCCGAAATCGTGCAATTGCAGGCTCATGGACAGGTTTCTCAGATAATCCAACGTATGAGAATGCTAAAGAAGTTGCCGATGCATTAATCATCGCGTTCTTAGCCGATGCTCAGACCGATGTTGCAGGGGTCGATGAGATTCATATCGTTTTCACCCAATTTGAATCCATGATGACCCAAAATGCACAAGCTAAACGTATGTTGCCACTTGAGGTTGTTATTTCAGATGCACCCGTTCCAACTGGCTTACTGCCAATGTATGAATTCGAACCAAGTGGCGAGAGAGTGCTTAACGCACTTCTTCCCCGTTACATTGAGGCTCGAGTCTTTAACGCAATGTTGCAATCAGCTGCTTCCGAGCATGCTGCACGCCGCCGTGCGATGAAGTCAGCAACTGATAATGCTGATGAGTTAATCAAGTCGCTCACGCGACTTGCGAACGCGGCCCGTCAGGCCGAAATTACCCAAGAGATCAGTGAAATTGTTGGCGGCGCAGACGCGTTGGCCTCAGCTAGTGCAGGGAGTGAATGATGTCGACAGAGACAACCAATAAAGGTCGCGTAGCGCGAGTAATTGGACCGGTGGTGGATATTGAATTCCCCGCCGATGCGATGCCCGCAATCTTCAACGCGCTCAAAGCAGACGTAACGTTGAGCGGTGAGACGCGCACACTGACCCTAGAAGTTGCCCTACATATTGGCGATAACTTAGTCCGTGCCATCTCGATGCAACCTACCGATGGAATGGTTCGTGGTACCCCCGTCACCGACACCGGTTCGGCTATTTCGGTACCAGTAGGTGATGTAACGAAGGGTCATGTATTTAACACTCTTGGTGAGTCACTCGATGTTCCAACATCATCCCTTGATATTAAAGAGCGCTGGCCAATCCACCGTAACGCACCTTCATTTGATCAACTTGAGTCAAAGACAGAGATGTTTGAGACTGGTATCAAAGTTATCGATCTACTAACACCTTATGTAAAGGGTGGAAAGATTGGTTTATTCGGCGGCGCCGGTGTTGGTAAGACAGTTTTGATTCAGGAAATGATTTATCGCGTAGCTGAAAACTTCGGTGGAGTATCTGTATTCGCCGGTGTTGGTGAGCGTACCCGCGAAGGTAACGACTTATTTTTGGAAATGACTGAAACTGGCGTTATTAATAAGACTGCTTTGGTCTTTGGTCAGATGGATGAGCCACCTGGCACCCGTCTTCGTGTTGCACTCTCTGC
>CANIBB010000020.1:0-10572 GCA_947465575.1 Actinomycetota bacterium
AACCTCACGCAGGAGTTGGAATATGGAACGGGACAGTGAGTTCACTAGCAGCCCCAATTCTTCCGCACATGGGCTGGAACACAGTAGAGGCTGCAGCTGGCTCCCAACTTTTCAAGGGAGTTGAAAATGAGGCTTTTTACTTCGTGCACTCATATGCTGCAAAAGAATCATCTGCAGCCAATCAAACATGGAGTACTTATGGCGAGAGATTTTTATCTGCCGTTGAAGATGGCTATGTAAGTGCAACACAGTTTCACCCTGAAAAATCTGGCGATGCTGGTCTGGCACTCATTAAGAATTGGAGTAGAACTCTATGAAGTACTTAGAGTTATTGCCTGCAGTCGATGTAAAAGATGGGCGTGCAGTTCGTTTAGTGCAAGGCGAGCTTTCGCGTGAGAGTATTTACGGTAAACCACTCGAAGTCGCTCTTGAATTTCAGAGTGCTGGAGCAGAATGGATTCACTTAGTTGATTTAGATGCTGCCTTTGGTCGAGGCGATAACGCCCAACTGTTGGCTCAGGTTGTTGGTGCGTTAGATATTAAAGTCGAACTTTCAGGCGGAATTCGAGACGATCAATCGCTCAAACGTGCCATTGCAACGGGATGTACACGAGTTAATTTGGGCACGGCAGCTTTAGAAAATCCCGAATGGACTTCGCGCGTTATAGCCGAGTACGGAGATTTAATCGCAGTTGGTTTAGATGTGCGAGGACAGGTTTTGGCTGCACGTGGTTGGACTAGCGAAGGTGGAGATCTCTTTGAAACACTTGCACGTCTTGATCGCGATGGTTGTGCGCGATATGTAGTTACTGATGTCACTAAAGATGGAACCTTAACCGGACCAAATATCGAGCTTTTGAAATCTGTCTGTGCTGCAACTTCTAGACCAGTTGTTGCAAGTGGCGGGATATCTAACCTGCGCGATATCGCAGATTTAGCGGCGCTGACCTCGATAGGTATTGAAGGTGCAATCGTCGGTAAAGCTCTTTATGCCGGTGCATTCACTCTGCAAGAGGCGCTAAAGGTTGCATCTGCATGACACTTTCGGTCCGAATAATTCCATGTCTAGATGTAACAGATGGACGAGTTGTTAAAGGTGTAAATTTCACCAACCTTGTAGATGCCGGTGATCCTGTTGAGATGGCAAGGCTCTATGGCACAGAGGGCGCAGATGAACTCACATTCCTCGATATTTCGGCAAGCAGTTCAGGACGTGAAACAACATTAGATATTGTCAGGCGCACCGCTGAACAGGTTTTCATTCCACTGACCGTTGGAGGAGGCATTAGAAGTGTTGATGATGTCGACCGGCTTTTGCGCGCGGGAGCGGACAAAATTTCAATTAATACAGCGGCGATCGCTCGGCCAGAGCTCATCGCCGAAATTGCAGATCGTTTCGGTTCACAAGTCTTAGTTCTGTCAGTTGATGCGCGTCGAGCTCGTACTGATTCGGGCTTTGAAGTCACGACACATGGTGGTCGTGAAGGTACTCACATCGATGCCCTGGCTTGGGTGGAGCGGGCCTGTGCTCTTGGAGTTGGCGAGATTCTCTTGAATTCGATGGATGCCGATGGCACTCGTGCCGGATATGACATCGGAATGATAAGTGCGGTTCGAGCTGTATCTAAGGTTCCCTTAATCGCCAGCGGAGGTGCGGGCACTCTTGAGGATTTTGCAGCGGCCTTAGATGCAGGTGCCGATGCCCTCCTTGCCGCGAGCGTTTTCCACTTTGGAATCCATCGCATAAAAGATGTGAAGTCATATCTAAAGGCACACAATTATCCAGTGCGCGCCGTTGCACTCAACTAAGGCAGAATTACCCTATGGCCACTCTTGATCCCGCAATTGAATCACTTCTCAAGGATCCAAGCGCCCTTATCCCTGCCATCGTTCAAGATTTCACAAGTCATGAAGTTTTAATGCTCGCCTATGTGAACGCCGAATCGTTGGCGATGACTATAGAAAGCGGGAATGCGACATATTGGAGTCGTAGTAGAAATGAACTCTGGGTTAAGGGTGCGACCTCCGGTCATTTTCAAGAGGTCCATTCAATCTCCCTCGACTGCGATGGGGATGCACTTCTACTTACTGTTACTCAGACTGGCGTGGCCTGTCACACCGGAAATGCAACATGTTTTCACAAGCCACTTAATCTAGGAAGATAATGAATCTTGAAGAGTTTCGCGCCTTTGCGAAAATCTCTAATGTCATTCCTGTCTCGCGCAGGTTACTAGCCGATGGAGAAACGCCAATAGGGGTTTATCGAAAATTGGCAAAGAATGCACCAAATACTTTTCTTCTTGAATCTGCCGAACATGGTGGAGCTTGGTCTCGATACTCATTCATTGGGGTGCGAAGCGAAACTACTTTGAGCGAATCCGAAGGATTGGCATATTGGCAAGGTAGGCCTCCTGCGGGTGCACCTTCAGGAATCGACCCACTAGAGGCGCTACGTTTATCTGTGGCACACCTAAAATCGCCAAAGATCGCTGGCTTACCGCCACTCACCGGTGGACTAGTTGGCTTTATGGGATATGACGTTATTCGAAGAATTGAAAAACTTCCAGAACTCTCTGTTAAAGATCTTCCACTGCCCGAACTCAGCTTCATGTTGACTAGTGATCTCGCGGTACTTGATCACAGCGATGGAACTATCACCTTGATTGCAAATGCAATTAATTGGGATGGTAGCGATGATCGCATTGATGAGGCTTTTGCTGCGTGCAACGAACGCTTGGATCGTATGCAGGAAGATCTGGCTTCGTCTCTTCCAGGAGAGATTGCAATTATTGATAGTCATGCTGAACCAATTTTTAACTCGTCTTTAACTCCTGCCGAATTCAAGGCCAAAGTCTTGTTGGCAAAAGAGGAGATCGTTGCGGGGGAGGCATTTCAAATCGTGCTATCTCAGCGTTTTTCAATGACATGTGAAGCAGATGCCCTAGATGTCTATCGAATGCTCCGTTTAAACAATCCAAGTCCCTACATGTATCTCTTTCGCTTTGCCGATGACATCAACGTCGTTGGCTCAAGTCCAGAGGCACTGATAAAAATTCACGGTCGTGACGCAATGATTCATCCCATTGCAGGTACTCGTAAGCGATCGCCATCACCTGAAGAGGATCATCGCTTAGGTGAAGAGTTATTGGCCGATCCCAAAGAGCGGGCAGAGCATTTGATGCTGGTTGATTTGGGTAGAAATGATTTAGGTCGTGTATGCACTCCAGGAAGCGTGGAGGTAATAGATTTTATGCACATCGAGCGTTACTCACACGTAATGCACATAGTTTCCACCGTTACCGGAGTTCTAGAATCAGATTCGCCGGCCGTCGATGCTCTATTTTCAGTATTCCCTGCGGGCACTTTATCTGGTGCTCCAAAGCCACGCGCAATGGAGATTATTGAAAGTCTGGAACCTACACGTCGCGGTTTGTATGGGGGAATTGTGGGTTACATTGATTTCACTGGAAACATAGATACATGTATCGCAATTCGAACAGCGCTTATCCATAAAGGAACCGCCTATGTTCAAGCCGGCGCAGGAGTTGTCGCCGACTCTGATCCAGAATCTGAAAACCAAGAGTGCTACAACAAAGCCGCAGCTGTTTTGAAGGCCATTGATTCGGCAAATAGATTGCGCAAGCCGTAGATGAAGAGCTATGTAGCGGTGGGAATTAGTGCAATCATCATGTTCGCAATCGTGATTCTCGCTGGAAGAAAAGTAAAGCTTTCCTCCCGTTATGAACGTTCGCCTAAAACTCTGAACTCATGGAGCGCATTAGATAAGGGAATTGATCCTAGTGATGAGAAATTTGTATGAGTGTTCTCGATTCCATCATTGAAGGAGTTCGCGAGGAGTTAGCTCTGCGACGAAAATCGATGGCGCAGATTTTGGAGGCCATGGACCAGGCTGCACCCGTGAGAGATCCTCTTCCAGCTCTTTTGGCTAGCCAGATGTCAGTAATTGCTGAGGTAAAACGAGCATCTCCCAGCAAGGGCGCACTTGCATCGATTAAAGATCCAGCAGCGCTTGCAGAACAGTACGAAGTCGCAGGTGCTGCCGTCATTAGCGTTCTTACTGAGCGCCGTAGATTTGGTGGCTCACTAGATGACTTAGATTCTGTTCGCGCACGTGTCAATACTCCGATATTGCGCAAGGATTTCATTGTCGATGAGTACCAGATATTTGAGTCACGGGCACATGGAGCCGATGTGATTCTTTTAATCGTTGCCGGTATTAGTAAGAGCCAACTCGCCGATTACCATCAGATCGCCAGCGAACTGGGAATGCGAGTAATCGTTGAAGTACATACACATGATGAGTTAGAGCGCGCATTGGATGTATCGCCTCAAATCATTGGTGTTAATTCTCGTAACTTGAAAACCCTTGAAGTTAGCAATCTGGTATTTTCCGAATTAATTCCACGAATACCAACATCAATCGTGCGTGTTGCCGAATCTGGAATTTCTACTCGCGCCGATGTTGACTTTGCTCAAAAATTCGGTGCAACTGCCGTTCTCATTGGCGAGGCGCTTGTAAAGGCGGTAGATCCAATAACAGCGATGCGCGAACTTCTTGGTCTAGGTAGGCTTCCGCAATGAGCACTCACGATGCCGATCAAGATGGGCACTTTGGCCAGTACGGCGGACGATTTGTTCCGGAAGCGCTCATTGGTGCCCTTAATCAAATAGAGGAGGCGCATAATTCGGCGCAGAAAGATCCACTCTTTTTAGCAGAGCTCGCTGAACTCCATCGAAGCTACACAGGTCGCCCGAGCATCATCACAGAGGTGCCACGATTTGCCAAACATGCCGGGGGAGCGCGAATACTATTAAAGCGTGAAGATCTCAATCACACTGGTAGCCATAAGATAAATAATGTTTTAGGGCAAGCGCTTTTGACTAAGCGCATGGGTAAGACGCGTATCATCGCTGAAACCGGCGCAGGTCAGCATGGTGTTGCCGCGGCAACGGCCGGTGCACTTATGGGCCTTGAGTGTGTTGTTTATATGGGCGAGGAAGATATACGCAGACAATCGTTAAATGTCGCCCGAATGAAACTTCTCGGTGCAGAAGTTATTCCGGTTAGCTCTGGCTCTAAAACATTGAAAGATGCAATTAATGAGGCGATGCGCGATTGGGTCACTAACGTTGCAGATACTCATTATCTAATTGGCACAGTTGCCGGTCCCCATCCAATTCCAACAATTGTCCGTGATTTCCAAAAAATCATCGGGGAGGAAGCGCGCGAGCAGGTTTTAGCGCTTACTGGCAAACTTCCAGATGCAGTCTTGGCTTGCATCGGTGGTGGCTCTAATGCCATCGGAATATTTCACGCCTTCATTCCAGATGTAGGTGTGCGATTAATAGGATTCGAAGCTGGCGGTGATGGGATCGAAACTGGCCGTCATGCCGCATCCATCAATGGTGGCTCCGCCGGTGTACTCCATGGAAACAGAACCTATGTACTCCAAGATAAGAACGGGCAAACCGTTGAGTCACATTCAATCTCAGCTGGTTTAGATTACCCAGGAGTTGGCCCTGAGCATGCATATTTACATGACATAGGACGTGCCGAATACCGTGTAATCAATGATGATGCTGCAATGAATGCATTTGCAATCTTGTGTAAAACTGAGGGCATTATTCCAGCGATTGAATCTGCGCATGCCTTAGCTGGTGCGATGATTGTTGGTAACGAACTCGGACCAGATGCAACGATTTTAGTAAACTTGTCGGGTCGAGGAGACAAAGATGTTCAAACTGCGGCACATTATTTCGGAATCCCATTGTGAGTACACCACTCGATGATCTCTTTGTAAAAGTTCGTTCAGAAAATCGCGCCGCCCTCATCGCATATATCCCTGCAGGTTTTCCATCGCAAAGTGGTTGCGCAAAAGCGATTCAAGCACTTGCATCCGCCGGAGTTGATGCAATTGAAATTGGATTTCCATATAGCGATCCAGTAATGGATGGCCCAACGATTCAAGAGGCTGCAGATATCTCTCTTAAGGCTGGTACTGGTGCCGTTGAAGTTTTTGCCGCCCTCAAAGTTGCTAGCCAAACTGGAGTTGCAACAGTTGTCATGACGTATTGGAACCCTATTGAAAAATTTGGTGTCGATAATTTTGCACGAGCAATCGCTGAAAATGGAGGATCTGGTGTCATCACTCCTGATCTAACAATTGAAGAGTCGACACAGTGGCTCGCCGCGACAGCAGCTCATGGCATCAATCCAATCTATGTTGTCGCACCAAGCACGAGTGATTCGCGCCTTGCCCAAGTAACTGCCAAGACCGGGGGATTCGTATATGCGGCAAGTGTGATGGGAGTAACTGGAGCTAGATCGAATGTCACAATCGATGCCCATGATTTAGTCAAACGTGTGAGGTCGGTTACTACGATGCCAGTGTCCGTAGGTCTTGGTGTCTCTACTCGCGAACAGGCAAAATCTGTGGCGAAATATGCCGATGGCGTGATTGTGGGCTCGGCATTCATTAAACTATTACTCAACGCACAAGATGAACCGAGCGGTTTAAAGGCAGTATCTGATTTAGCAAAAGAGCTAGCGGCGGGAGTTCGAGAGGGACGATGAAAAGAATTAACATTAAATACCAGCGATTCATAACCCTCTTTGGACGATTAATTCTTGGCGGAGTTCTGCTGGTCGCTGGCGGATTAAAGGCCTTTGTCCCTGCCGAGGCCGCGAGTGCCGTAGCTGCCTACAAAATCCTTCCAACGCAGTTGGCGCACATAGTCGGTTACGCCCTTCCATGGCTTGAGATCGCAGTTGGCCTTCTCCTTATTATTGGAATCTCATTGCGCATGGCTGCAGTCATTGCCGGCGGCATCATGCTCCTATTTATTGCCGCAATTATCAGCGTATGGGCGCGTGGGATGCTTATCGATTGCGGTTGTTTTGGCGGTGGTGGGGCTATTGATCCATCAAAGGCGGCCGAAGTTCATAGGAAGTATGCCCTGGAGATTGCCCGTGATTCAGGATTGGCATTAATTGCGCTCTATCTATACTTTTTCCCTTACGGATTACTATCAGTTGAAAAACCGACCACAGCACATGAGGAGATCTAAATGTCCAAGCAGGCAAAGGCGAAGAACGGTGGAGACAATTTCACACGGTGGTTAGTAATTGGAATGGTTGCACTTGTTGTTGTAACAGGCGTCGTTTTTTCTATGATGAGCTCCTCGACTAAAGCCAACGAATCCTTTGCCGCACTCAAGGATTACACACTTGGCGAAAAGGTGAGTGGGGCAATCGATACCACACAGGGATCAGGTTTAGTGCTAAATCCTGGAGGACCGGTTAAAATTGATCTCTGGGAAGATCCTCAATGTCCTATTTGCCGAACTTTTGAAGAGGCAAATGGACAGTACATTGATGAGTTAGTGCGAACTAAAAAGGCGACAGTTGTTTATCACGCCCTTTCATTTCTAGGGGATGAATCCGTCCGCGCTGCAAATGCACTGATGTGCTCTGCTGATGAGGGCCACTATCTCGATTACCATAATGCTCTTTATATTGTTCAACCAGCCTTAGAGAATTCGGGTTTCTTTACGAACGAGAACTTGATAAAGATCGGTGATTACATTGGACTCAAGAGTAAGAGCTTTACAGACTGCGTTTCCAATGGCTCAAAGGCCGATGTAGTAAAAGCTCAATTGGATTCAATGCCTTCATTTAAAGTGACAGGCACTCCAACGGTTTTTATTAATGACAAACTGTGGGAACGCAAATCCAACGGCTTTGATCCTGCGGAGTTCCGACTCGCAGTAGAGGCTGGCTAAAACTTGCTCCGTTCGATTCCATCGCCAACGCTTTCGGCTCTGGAAATCGGGCCTCTTACTATACATATGTACGCTCTATGCATAATCTCTGGCATCGCCATTGCCATTTGGTTAGGCGATAAACGATTTAAGGCCGCAGCACCCAATGGCGCATCAATCGTTTCAGAGGTAGCAATTGTCGCCGTACCGTTTGGAATAATTGGTGGCCGCATCTATCACGTTATTTCCTCACCCGACGCCTACTTTGGCAGCGTAGGTCATCCTTTAGATGCTTTCAAAATATGGGAGGGCGGATTAGGAATCTGGGGCGCAATCTCGCTCGGTACTTTTGCAGCTTGGTTTAGATATCGTCAACTAGCAACAAGAGTTCAACTTCCACCATTTTCGCTATTCATGGATGCCTTAGCTCCTGGAGTTCTTTTCGCTCAAGCAGTTGGGCGTTTTGGAAACTGGTTTAACATCGAACTATTTGGGCGGCCTCTAGATGCTCCTTGGGCATTGTCGGTTCCACTCATTAATCGCCCGAATGGCTACAGCGGGTTTGCAACTTTTCACCCTACATTTTTATATGAGGCGCTGTGGAGCACGGCCCTGGCTATTCTGTTAATTATTTTCGGCAAGAGGCTTCGCGCGGGACAGGTTTTCGCTCTGTACATATTTGGGTACTGTCTTGGACGTGTTGCTATTGAATCGATTCGAATCGATGAGGCACATCACATCTTCGGCCTACGGTTAAATGTATGGGTTGGGATTTTGGTCGCAACTGGGGCACTCATTATGTATCGGCGATTGGGTAAAGCTACTGGCGGGGTTCTCGGGTAGGCTATTTGCCATGCCACTAAGAGCTGTACGTGAACGAAATATGCAACACCGTACTCACCGTGCTGGCTGGCTTCGCGCAGCGGTTCTAGGTGCAAATGATGGCCTAGTTTCAACTGCCTCGCTAATGATCGGTGTTGTAGCAGCTGGCAAGAATGATTTTCTTGTAACCGCTGGACTTGCAGGAATTACCGCCGGTGCGATGTCGATGGCTGTTGGTGAATATGTTTCGGTTCGATCACAAAATGATGTTGAAGAGTCTGATCGGATTCTAGAAATAGAACATCTTGCAACCGATCCAGCGGGTGAGTTACTAGAGCTGCAAGACATCTATATCAATCGTGGATTAACTCCAGAGCTGGCAATGGAAGTTGCCACTGCAATGCATGCAAAGGATCCACTTGCAGCCCACTTACGCGATGAACTTGGTCAACATCCACACACTAAGGCCCGCCCAGTTCAAGCTGCGATTGCATCTGCAATCTCATTTACTGCCGGCGGACTCATTCCATTTGCTGGGGCCTTTGCTCCAACCATGGGGGCCAAGGCGTGGAGCATCGTTGGATTTACTATCGCAGGCCTCGTGCTGACGGGGATTGTCAGTGCACGAACTGCTGGAGCCAAAGTCGTTGGTACGACGCTTCGAGTAATCATCGGAGGCTGCCTAGGTATGCTTATTACGGCGGGAATCGGCCAGATAGCTCAAGTCGCAGGCATTTAACCTCTAGTAAGAGCGGTTTTTGTTGCTACTCTTTGCACCGCAATAGCAAGTAGTACCTGGGCCAAGGTTGTCCCGAAAAAATTCGACAATCGGAGCTCAATCGCCATGGCCTTGCCTTCCAATTATCCACATGCACAGGGGCTCTATAACCCTGCCCAAGAACATGATGCATGCGGCGTTGCGATGGTGGCGACATTAAAGAAGGTTGCAACCCACGAAATTGTAGAGAAAGCTCTCACCGCTTTGCGCAACCTCGAACACCGCGGTGCATCGGGTGCTGAACCAGATAGCGGTGATGGTGCAGGAATTCTTATTCGAATTCCTGACCAGTTCTTTCAAGAAGTAACTGATTTTGATTTACCAGCAGCGGGAACATATGCAACGGGCATCGCCTTCGTAGAAAAAGGCGTTGATGTACATGTCGAGATTGCCCGCCTAGCAGCCGAGGAGGGCTTGACGGTTATTGGATGGCGTGATTTACCAATTAACCCAGCTTCACTCGGCAAGACCGCACTCTCTGTTATGCCAGATTTTCGGCAGTTATTTCTTAGTGGGTTAAAGAACGAAGATGGGCTCGTACTTGAGCGCATGGCATTTTGCCTAAGAAAGCGGGCAGAGCACACACTCCCACTTTATTTTCCATCACTTTCTGCCCAGACTATTGTCTATAAGGGGATGCTTACAACTGGCCAGCTGGAAGAGTTTTTCCCAGATCTAAGTGATGAGCGCGTTGTTTCCCCACTAGCTCTAGTTCACTCCCGTTTTTCTACTAATACATTTCCTTCATGGCCATTGGCTCACCCATATCGCTTCATCGCACACAACGGTGAGATCAATACTGTTAAGGGCAATCGCAACTGGATGAGTGCACGCGAATCACTACTTCAGAGTGATTTAATTCCTGGAGATCTAAAACGCCTGTTTCCAATTGTCCAAATGTCAGGAAGTGATTCGGCATCTTTTGATGAAGTCCTTGAACTTCTCTACCTAGGTGGTCGCTCACTCCCACATGCGATGCTAATGATGATTCCTGAAGCATGGGAAAACCACACGTCGATGTCGGCACTACGTCGTGATTTTTATGCCTTCCATGCATCTTTGATGGAGCCATGGGATGGACCAGCGTGCGTAACTTTCACTGATGGACATCAAGTTGGCGCAGTCCTTGATCGAAATGGTCTTCGTCCATCGCGCTTCTGGGTTACGAAAGATGGATTAGTTGTCTTGGC
>CANIBB010000021.1:0-10393 GCA_947465575.1 Actinomycetota bacterium
ACGGCTGCCAGATTGACCTAAATCGACCGAGAGCACCATAGGCGTCAGAATAGTTTAAATTCATGTGGGAAGATAGGAACATGAAGCAATTTGGTTCAGTAATGTCCTCAGAGATCGCAGAGACCCCTGCCGTCTTTTCTAAGATTTTAAGTGATTTAACAGGCTTTGATTCGGTCAAGAATATTCTCAACACCGAGAAGATCCAATCGATATTAATTTTGGCACGTGGCACCTCAGATAATGCTGCGCATTACTTAAAGTACTTAATTGAAACCCAGATTGGGCTACCTGTTGGACTTACTTCGCCCTCATCAGTCACCGTCTATAAATCTGAGCTTAAATATGCCAACACATTAGTTATTGCAATCAGCCAAAGTGGTCAATCACCAGATCTAGTTCATTTTGCAACGGCAGCGCGAGCTGCAGATGCATATCTAATTGCTATTACTAATGATGCCCAATCGCCCCTGGCCACAATTGCTCACCACCATTTTCCACTGCTCGCCGGTCCAGAGTATGCAGTTGCAGCAACAAAGTCCTATAACGCACAGTTGTTGATTTCATATCTTCTTGTAGCAGCCTGGAGTAATAAAACCGTCAATGCGGCGCAGATAATTAGTGAAGCCACCCGAATTGGCGCAATTAGTAATTTGGTAACTGCCGCCGTACAGCAAACAGATCGCAACCATGAAATTGTGATCCTAGGCCGTGGATTTGCATATCCCAATGCACGTGAGGCAGCGCTAAAGATTCAAGAAACCTGCAAAATCTCGGTACAGGGCCTATCGACGGCAGATTATCTTCATGGTCCAATCTCTGCATTAACTGAGCAAACGCAGGTCTTCATTGTTGCGCCGAACCATATGCCTGCTGAATCAATTCTCGAAGCTACGACAAAAATCCGCACAACTTCACATCGAATATTTTGGATCGGCAATGGTGGGGCTCCAAGTGGCGATGATGTTGTAATCCCCGGATCTCAATGTGATGATGAGATTACTTCGACATTAGTCGATGCTATGGTTTTGCAGCGCTTTGCAATGGAGTTTGCAGTGGCATCAGGCTTTGACCCAGATGCACCTGTTGGTCTGTCGAAAGTAACGCTAACGCACTAGCCAATAAGTTCGCGGTCGCGCTTGATTTCGCGATCATGCTTGCAAGGGCGATCTAAATGCGAGTCATAACAGGAATCACATAGCAAAACCAACTGGTGACACTCAGCTTTTTGGCAGTTTCTAAACTCTTTGGTCGGGCCGTTGCAGTGAGCGCACTGCCCAATTAATTTAGTGTGATCGCTAAAATCGATGGTCAAGCGATCATCAAATGTATAGAGGGATCCCTCCCACAGGCCGTCGTCGCCAAAGGCGTTTCCATAGCGAACAATGCCGCCTTTAACTTGATAGACCTCTTTGAAGCCACGATTTTTCATTACCACTGAGAGAATTTCACAGCGAATGCCGCCGGTGCAGTAAGTCACGATTGGCTTATCTTTCATATGGTCGTACTTGCCACTTTCGATCTCTTTAACAAAGTCATGTGAGGTAGTGACATCGGGAACTACTGCGTTCTTGAATTTACCAATTTTAGCTTCAAATGAATTACGGCCATCGAAGAAGAAGACATCATCACCGCGCTCTTCAACTAATTTATTAACTTCCTCAGGCCGAAGGTGAACCCCGCCTCCGATGACGCCATTTTCATCGACTTGAATCTCACCGGGATTACCAAAGGCCACTAACTCATCTCTTATTTTGATTTTTAGCTTCGGGAAGTCATTGCCTGTTCCTTCAGACCATTTGAAATCAATCTTTTTAAAGCCTGGGTATTGGCGAGTGTTTTTGATGTACTTTTTGACATCATCCATATTGCCACCAAGCGTGCCATTAATTCCATGTGGAGAAATGAGAATGCGTCCCTTGATATTGAGTGATTCGCAGAGTGTTTTTTGCCATAACTTAACGGCCTCTGGATCTGAAATTGGGGCGAATCCATAGTAAAGAATTACTTTATTAAAATTCATTGTGCTTAGAGCCGTTCTGCCAATATCAATGGTGTCAGCTCGTGGGCGCCAAACTCTTGTGGCCACGCTGGATTTGCGCGTCCATAACCTTGTGCGATTACAAATGAGGCACGCTCTGCTGGAGTATCTCCACCATGACCACCTTCAGCACGATGGCCATGATCGGTAGTAATCACAACTAACCACGGTTCATCTGCAGATGCGCGAGCCTCTACCGCTGCAATCATGCTCGCAACGTAGGCATCTATTTTTGTAATTGCAGCTTTATATTCGGGACCAGTGGAATCAAAAATATGACCAGCCTCATCAACGCCGCAGAAATAAACAAATGAAACATCAGGACCCTTGTTTTCAATGGCATATATGGCCGCCTCATGAACTTCGGCATCGATAACGTCATATCCATACATTTCGCCATCGCGCGCAATTACACGGTGCACAAATGCCAGTTGTTGTTCACGGCGCTCATGAATGACTGGACCATGGCCAGCTGGATCAACTAAAGCTGGCCAACCAGCGGCAGCGAAGGTTGTCGTGGTTTGGTCGTTATAAAAGGCACGAGATAGTAAATCCGGGCGATGATGCAACTTATGCCCAATAAAGGAGTTATCACTCACGCCATGCTCTTCGTGAGTTGAACCGGTCAAAAGCGTTGACCAGCCAGGTCCTGAGAAAGTTGGTGCTGGCATAGTTATTGTTGTGAAAAAACCGCTCGACTTTAATGCAGTAATCGTTGGGGAGGCTTCAAGGGCAGTCGCAAGATTAAGACCGTCGATTCCAATGAGGAGAATCTTGGTTTTCATTTAAGCGATTGCCTTAGCAATCGCCGCGGTGTGCAGAGGCGAAGATCCGCAGCACGAGCCAACAATGTTGACTCCCATCTCCTTCATCTTCGCTGCATACTTTGCCATTTCCGCTGGTGTTCCATCATAAATAAACTCATCGCCCTGTAATTTTGGTAACCCTGCATTTGATTGGGTAATAATGAATACGCCCTCTGGTCGTGCATTTACCATCTCTTGGGCGATGACCGCCATTTCATCGGTGCCACGGCCGCAGTTAGCGCCAATAATTCGAACACCGAGGCTAGCTAAATGCGTCACCGCATTGCCTGGCTTAACGCCCATCATGGTCCGAAGGTTTGTATCAAAACTCATTGTTGCAATAATCGGTAACCCTGGTGCAACTTCTTTGGCGGCATTGACTGCTGCTTCGACCTCACCTAAGTCAGACATAGTCTCAATAAGAATGGCATCGACTCCACCGGCAACTAATCCACGAATCTGCTCGGCGAAGAGTGCTTGACCGCTCTCAAGAGTCATGGTGCCCATTGGCTCCATTAAATCTCCCGATGGCCCAATATCGCCCATAACAAAACAGCCAGGATGGCGATCGGCGACTTTGCGTGCGATTTCTGCACCGGCTTTATTGAGTTCAAAGACACGATCCTCAAGACCATGCATTGCAAGACGTCCATGTGTGCCGCCGAAAGTATTCGTTGTAATAAATTGTGCACCTGCCGCAGCATAGGCCTCGAGTACTGCTTCAATATCGGCTGGTCTTTCAACGTTCCAGAGCTCAGGAGCGCCACCATCGGTGAGTCCACGATCTTGCAACATTGTTCCCATCGCTCCATCAGATGTGAGAGTTGCTTTTTCTAATGCTTCATAGATGGCCGACATTTATTTTTCTCCCATAGATTTGATTAACGCTTCGAGTTTTTCAACGCTTAACTCATCTTCGAGTTCAGCGGCAATACGTGGTGCTAAAACATCTGGTGAATCACTTGCCTCTACCCACGGATCGCGATTCCATCCTTCTGTGTATGCATCTGCATCGATTTCGCCAAGGCGCATGGCCGCCTCATCAATCGCCTCTTGAAAGCGTGATGCCAACATGACTTTGATGGTGCTCTCGCCTTCTCGCGCAATGACCATTGAGGGTATTTCATGCCAGCGCATGACTTGATATTGACTCATGGAGGGAATTCTATAGGGCGATATCGTGGCCTTTCGCTCTCAAAAACCGTACCCTTAGCCCATGATTGATCTCCACTCCATTGATATTTGGCTACAGCTATCCGTAGTTGTCGATGCAATGATCGCCGCCGTTCTAGGTTCGCTGATTGGTTGGGAGCGCGATCGCGCTGGAAAATCAGCTGGCCCTCGCACGATGGCCCTAGTTGGCTCGGCATCGGCTGCGATAGTTGCCATCGGGGCCGTTCTCGACGTTCAAGCCCAATACGGAGATCCGACCAGAGCACTTCACGCGATCATTACGGGAATCGGATTCCTTGGTGCTGGATTAATCTTTACCGATAAGCATTCAACTGGGATTCAAGGCGTTACAACTGCAGCGACGGTTTTTTCAACGGCCGCCGTTGGTGTCGCAGTAGGTCTGGGCTTTCAAATAGTCGGTGCTGGCTTAACCCTTGTTATTCTAATTATTTTAAGATCAACTCAAGTTATCGAAAAATCCACCAACCGAGGCAATTAACGCTTCATAATCTTTAAGATTACGTTTCTATCGGTAGGTCGACCGCACCACCAGTTAATATCATGAGTTGCTCCTAGCTCTGATCGCTTCTGCCAAATATTTGCACTGATTACTCTCGATAAAGCGGCAATGTCAACTGGGTTATTGGCATCGCCATAATCAACGCCACCTGCATGATCAATAACACTTAGACCAAAGTAAATATCTCCCGCCTCATCCGTCACGATTTCGATAGTACGAGATTGTTGCGGCCAATCTGCATGAGATGCAGTTTCAATCTGCCAGAATCCGCGCACTTCCTCCTCTGGCCCAATCCATTTAATGTGATGGCGGTGTTCATGACCGGCCAGCCATGCAATGACTTTCGGATACTTTAAGAGCATCTCTTGAATCTCTTCGACGCAAACACGCCTTCCCGTAGGTGCATAACTATTAAACATTTTGCTTAATGGATGGTGCGAGGCTAGAACAACACGAGATTCTGCTGATGCGATTTCGCGCTCTAGCCATTCGAACTGTTCAACGTCAAGGGAGCCTTGCCAGCCACCAAAGTTATTGACGCTATCTATAACGATAAGTTTTACGGCACCGATAGAGGTTGTGTAGTACATGTGCTTGTTGGCGATATTCTCATCCGTAAACCCATGACCATGAGGCAGGCCAGGTGATGCACGATGCATCGCAGCAAACTCACCACGCTCTACCGCACGGCGCTCAACATCGGCAGTTACTTGTGTGTAGGGAGCATCAGATGCATCTGGGTAGCCAGCGGGGCCAATCTCCTGAAAACTCGACAGTACATCTGCAAGCGTTACATTCGATGGCAGACCCGTATATCGCTTATCATCAATCATGGCCGCATTAATTGCAGATGCTGGTGCAACGGTGCCCTGCAAAAGTGCATCGTGATTTCCGTGCACGGCATACCAGGGAAATTTCAGACCCGTGGCTTTAAATGGCGCGCGGCATGCATTTAAAAGATTGGGCACAACAGGGAAGCCATACTTTGCCCGTGCATCGTCATCTTCTAGGTGAGGTGGAGTTCCATGAGGATGCCAATAGCGTGTGTCGTAATGCTCTACGCCATCATCAATCACGCCTTCATATTTACTCTGATCGCCTGAATCGGGCCGAAAATCTAAGCCATCCAAGAGTGCTAAGTACCAGCTAACCTCATTCTTTTGAGCATTATCAGTTGTGTCCCCAGTAATAATCGCACCATTAACTTCGTGTCCAGAAAGTGGACCCGTGGTAATTGTGTTGAGTGATTGAATCATCGCCTCGACTACATGCGGTGACAACATTGAGTGTGGGCGATAGGTGCCGATCGTGCCAACTTTTTCACGAATAGGACTATCGGGATCGGCCCAACGATCTAGATACTCAGGACGCGTGGGGGATTGCGCATCACAGACATGTAAATCAGATAAGTGGTGCATGACTAGTAGAGGTGTGCTTTTTGCGGGAAACTCGTGGCCGACGTGGACCTCATCTGCGCTAGAAATTAAATCGCGCCAGCCCAGAGAGTTAGCCTCACCCCGTACATATGTCATAGTCACTATCCTAGCCAGATGCAATCTAAAAGTGCGAGCATCATCGTTCTGACTGGCGGCACGAGCGAGCGATTTGGCTCTGATAAATCACAGGCGCTAATAAATGGCAAATCTCTTATCGAGCGAATTCTCGAATCGATTCCATCCGAATTTGAAATAATCCTCGTTGGGCAAGATCCACACATTGAGAGTTCGACATATACGAGTGTGCAAGAAGAGCCGATTGGTGGTGGACCTGTCGCAGGTTTTAAAGCTGGTCTTCAAATCTGCGAAAGCGAGATGGCAATTCTTGTAGCCACTGATATGCCCTTTGCAATCGCGAAAGTGATAAACCTACTCAACTTAATGAAATCTCATGATGAGGCTCTCATGTATGTCGATGCCGAGGGCTTTGCGCAACCGCTGGCCGCCATCTATAGAGTTGAAGCGGTGGAGAGAGCCTTTGCAGCAATGGGCGATGTCCATGGAAAATCTATGCGGGAACTAGTTTCACATTTAAGCGTTACTCAAATCCCGGCAACGGAGGAAGTATCTAAATCGCTTATAGATATAGATACTGCCGCTGACCTAGAGCGGGCAATCGCTTTTGCCGCCCAGCTAAAGGATAATCTCTAATTATGAGCGCTTTAATTGAAGGCAGTTGGGATGAAGCTCGAGCAGTTGCCGCTAATACTTTTCAGCTCCTTGCCAGTGAATTAATCGATGTAACTCAGAGCGTGGATCGCACTTTGGCAACAGATGCTCATGCATTATGCGATCTGCCAACATATGCCACATCGGCGATGGATGGTTATGCAGTTGCAGGTGATGGTCCTTGGAGAATTATTGGCGAAGTAAAAGCGGGACTACCAATGAAGAGTGTGCTTACAGCAGGAAGTGCTGTGGGGATTGCAACTGGCGCCGTCATCCCACATGGAACGTTTGGTGTTATTCGTTGGGAGAATGCAACTGTCGACGAGAATATTCTCACTGGGAAGGTGAGCGAAAATCAAGAGATCCGCCCACCTGCTCATGAATGTAAAGCGGGTGACGTATTAATTCAAGCGGGAACAAAACTTAACCCCGCAATGATTGGTTTACTTTCGGCAGCTGGATTAGACACGATAGATGTTGTTAGCAAACCACGAGTGGCACTTGTTTTGTTAGGTGATGAGATTCAACTTACTGGCATACCGAGTGAGGGTTTAGTTCGTGATGCCTTAGGTCCTCAGCTACCAGGTTGGCTAATAAAAATGGGATGCGAGATTGTAAGTACGCGTTACATCTCTGATGAGTTGCATCTTGTAGTAGATGCACTCAATGAGGCCTGCGCAACGGCCGATATTGTTGTAACCACGGGAGGCACAGCACAAGGCCCACGCGATTACCTACATAGCGCGCTGAGCGAAATCGATGCGCAGATTTTGGTGGATACCGTTGCAGTTCGTCCCGGTCACCCCATGCTCCTTGCACGGACACAGAGTTGTGCCATCTTTGGCTTGCCTGGTAATCCACAATCGGCGATCGTTGCGCTGATCTCACTCGGCGGCCCAGTCATCGCATCCATGTTAGGCAATCAAACTGCCAATCTCGCAACAGTGATTACTCGTGACGAACTCACTGCCCCTGAAGAGTTCACACGTTTGATTATCGGCAATTTAATAGATAATCAATTTGTGGTTGCACGTTATTTAGGTTCAGCGATGCTGCGTGGCTTAGCGCACTCGACTGGCTTTGCCGTCGTAGTTAAGAGCTATACGGCAGCCGGTGAGAGCGTACGTTGGCTATCACTGCCTTAAGGAATTAGACTGCGCGCATGAGTGAGGGATTAACACATCTAAATGCAGCAGGTGCGGCACATATGGTCGATGTGACTGGACGCGAAACCACCGTTCGTATCGCCGACACATCTGCTCGCGTACACCTCTCTTCGCATGTCGTTAGCCTTTTACGCGATGGAAAGACACCGAAAGGCGATGTCCTGGCTACCGCGCGGATCGCCGGGATTATGGCGGCAAAGAAGACCAGCGAACTTATTCCTTTATGTCATCCGATCGCTATCAATTCAATTAGCATCGAATTAGAGATTGTCGATGGCGGAGTTGCGATTAAGGCGCAAGTAATAACCTCTGATCGCACTGGTGTTGAAATGGAAGCGCTCACTGCAGTCAGTGTCGCAGGGTTAACCATCATCGACATGGTTAAAGCCCTTGACCCTGCCGCTTCGATTAGTGAAATTCGTATTGACTCAAAATCTGGAGGTAAGAACGGTGATTGGAAGCGCGCGTGAATGCGCGCACTGCATCTGTCATCACGGCTAGCAACCGTGCATCACAAGGTATTTACTCCGATGTCAGTGGTGTGCTTTTAAGAGAAGGGCTTCTGGCGCTGGGTTATAGCGTTAGTGAACCAGTAATTGTTTCCGATAACGTTGAGGCTATTGGCGATGAGATTCTTAAAGCGCTAGCAAGAAAAACACGACTAATTGTTACAACTGGTGGAACCGGGGTCTCACCAACTGATGTCACGCCCGAAGCTACTGCGCCATTTATTAAAAAACTTATACCTGGCTTTGCAGAAGCGCTTCGCGCATATTCAAGGGATAAGACGCCAACATCGGATTTGACCAGAGGCCTTGCCGGAACTTTTGAAAACACACTAATAATTAATTTACCCGGCTCAACTGGTGGTGTTAAAGACGGCCTAGTTATCATCGAACGTTTAGCAGGACACATCTTGGATCAATTAGATGGCATCGACCACTGATGGCACAGGTAATGATGGCTATTGTGACAAATGAAGTAATTAGCATCACCGATTTGGCAAGCCTTGTTCGCGATCAAAGTTGTGGAGCGGTTGTAACTTTCCAAGGAGAGGTGAGAAATCACGATGGTGGAAAGGAAGTTTCCAGGCTTACTTATGAGATTCACCCGACGGCAAGTGAGCAGATAGAAAAGATTACGGCTTCAGTACTCGAGGGATTTGATGTTGTAAAAGTTGCAATCGCTCATCGCTATGGCCAGCTCGAGATAGGTGAAACCGCCTTTGCTGTAGCTGTTTCGGCCCACCACCGCACAGAGGCATTTAACGCCACCAGCGCCCTCGTTGATGAGATTAAGGCGAGATTGCCGATTTGGAAGCACCAAATTTTTGCCGATGGCACTCAAGAGTGGGTTAACACGGCGTAAGTGCTTTGATCGATAAGTATCGGCGCTTAGCCACCAGCAAATCGTGGCAAAACATCTATAACGCTGCCCTCGTTAACGGCGATGCTCATGTCATGAACGGCAACAGAATCTAAAAGAAAACTGCACTGCGACATCACATGCGCAAGCGTCGGATTTGTCTGTGTTGCTTGGTTGATAATCGCTTCAAAGCTCGCAGGCGTAAAGTTGGCAGTATCAACACCAGCGGCAGCGCGCGCGGCGGCAAAGAAACGGACTTCTACCCCTGTTTTCATATCCCCATTGTATGGTTACCCCATGCTTGAGTACATCCTGATCTTTGCTGTCGGAATTCTCGTTGGCGGAATCAATGGAATGGCAGGTGGCGCATCGGTCATCTCATATCCAGTATTGCTCGCCACTGGAATGTCACCGATAAGTGCGGCGATATCAAATGCGCTCGGTGTCACGCCCGCAAACTTCTTTGCCCTTATTGCTGCCAGACACCAGATGCGCACCTATTTTGAAGAGTATAAAAAACTCATTCTCATTTCAGTTATCGGTTCAACAATCGGCGCCCTGCTCCTCTTAAACGTTCCCCCAGGTGTCTTTGAAAAGATGGTGCCATTCCTACTTCTCTTTGCATCTCTTTCATTTTTAATTAAAGCTAAACCCGATCGCGGCGCACGGCACGAGCTGGGTGAGAGGATTGGAATCGCAGCGAGCGGGCTCTACTGCGGTTACTTTGGTCCGGGTCAAGGAGTTATGGTGATCGCCGTTCTCGCCCGCGATATCCGCCGAGATCCGAGATCGCTCAACACGGCTAAAAATCTCATCGTCGGCTGGACCTCTTTGATCTCCAACATCATCTACATCTTTAGCGGACGCGCCGTGTGGCCTGTCGTCATCGCCCTTGTCCTAGGCTCCAGCATCGGTGGGACTTTCGGGGGACGCTGGGCGGCCCATATGCCCAAGGCCGTCTATCGCGCTCTTATCCTGACCGTCGGTTTTGGCGCCTCAGCCTGGCTCTTTAAGAAGTATTACTTCGGCTAAGCGCTATCAATTGGTATATCACTGATATATCATCTCTGACATGAGCCAGGCGATCCACATCCTCACCCGAGAGAGTACCTCGCTATCTGAAGAGGCATACAGCCGAATCCGCTCGATGATTATTACCC
>CANIBB010000022.1:0-10130 GCA_947465575.1 Actinomycetota bacterium
CAGCGCCAGCTAAAGGCCGATGTCATCACCGAGCAGTTCACCAGAATTGCAAAGATGGATCTTCATGTCGAAGTAGAAGAGGTTAGCGGGCCACTTCATTGGCGTACCAGATCGATTGCGACAACAAATAACCGCGGCGAGCTTGGTTTCTACGGAGCACGTAGCCACACAGTTGTGCCAGTTAGCGATTGCCTGATAACTGTCGACGAGATGAAAATGCCAGAGCTTGCTGCGCGCAAATGGAAGCCCGATGTTCGTGTAGAGATTGCTACGTCGAATATGGGCGAGCGAAATATTGCACTCGCCCCAAAGCGCGGAGAGGGTAAGGCCCGATTAACCGAAGGTGTTTCTGTTTTACATGAAAAAGTTGAAAGTAAGATATTGGAAGTCAGCCAGGATTCATTTTGGCAGAGTCATGTGAAGGCGCCAGAGATATTGACTAACTTTGTTCTCGATTTTGCACAGCTTCAACTTGACGAGCACGTATTGGATCTCTATGGCGGTGTTGGGCTTTTCACTTCTGCCATGGCGGATGTAGTTGGAAGTGATGGAAGTATTGTTTTGATCGAGGGAAGCAAAAGTGCAACTGGTGATGCGGCCAGAAATTTTGCAGATAAATCTCAGGTTAAAATTTTAACTGGTGATGTTGCAAAACATTTACCGCACATAGATTCTGCTCACGTTGTTGTTCTAGATCCTCCACGTGAAGGTGCGGGGAAAGTAGTGCTTGCTCAAATCTCACGATTGACTCCCAGAGCGGTGGTCTATGTGGCATGCGACCCGGCCGCCCTTGCGCGTGATACTGGTTACTTTTTAGAGCTGGGCTACTCGCTGACGAAAATTAAGGCCTTTGATCTCTTTCCAATGACGCACCACGTCGAGTGTGTTGCACTGTTCAACCCAGCTTAGGTATTATTCAACCCTGATACTGTGCTTTAGGAAGGCAACTTAATGAGCAAAAACTCTTTTAACGCAAAGAAAAATCTAGAGGTTGCGGGAAAGAGTTTTGAGATATTTGATATCTCCGCCATTGAGGGTGCAAAAGACCTTCCTTTCTCACTAAAAATTCTCCTTGAGAATCTCCTGCGCACTGAAGATGGCGCCAATATCACTGCCGCCCATATCAAAGCCCTTGCTGAGTGGGATCCATCGGTTGAGCCTGATACTGAAATTCAATTCACGCCTGGGCGAGTTGTCATGCAGGATTTCACCGGCGTGCCATGCATCGTGGATCTGGCGACAATGCGAGAGGCGATAGTTGACTTAGGGGGAGATGCCTCAAAAGTAAATCCACTGGCTCCTGCCGAGTTAGTTATTGATCACTCAGTAATTGCCGATGTCTTTGGTACGGAAGACTCTTTTGAGAAAAACACTGATATCGAATATGAGCGCAACCAAGAGCGTTATCGTTTCTTGCGTTGGGGGCAGAGTGCATTTGACGAGTTCAAAGTTGTGCCACCAGGAACTGGAATTGTCCACCAGGTAAATATTGAATTTCTTGCACGAGTCGTAATGACACGCGAAGTAAAGGGAGCGCTAAGGGCATATCCAGACACTGTTGTCGGTACCGATTCTCATACCACCATGGTCAATGGTCTTGGGGTTTTGGGATGGGGCGTCGGTGGAATCGAGGCCGAAGCTGCACTATTAGGTCAGCCTGTCTCGATGTTAATTCCTCGAGTTGTTGGCTTTAAATTGACAGGCCAGTTGCCACTTGGAACAACTGCAACGGATATGGCGTTAACGATTACCGAGATTTTGAGAAAAGTTGGAGTCGTTGGAAAGTTTGTTGAGTTCTTTGGTCCAGGAGTTGTATCTGTACCAATGGCCAACCGCACAACGATAGGAAACATGAGCCCAGAATATGGTTCAACTTGTGCAATCTTCCCAATCGATGATGAGACTCTTCGCTACTTACGTTTAACTGGCAGAAGTGAGGACCAGGTTGCATTAGTAGAAAAGTATGCAAAAGTTCAGGGCCTTTGGCATGATCCATCCATTGCTCCACGTTTTTCACAGGTTGTCGAGCTCGATCTTGCAACGGTAGTTCCATCCATCTCTGGACCAAAGCGCCCACAAGATCGCATCTCGCTCAGTGATTCAAAGATGGCCTTTGAGCAGATTCTTCCTACCTATTTTTCTGACAAGACAGCTCGAGGCGAAGTAGTCGCAGGTAATACCCGCGTAAAGAATGGTGATGTTGTAATAGCGTCAATTACCTCGTGTACCAATACGTCTAACCCTTCGGTAATGATTGGTGCAGCCCTGCTAGCCAAAAAAGCAGTTGAAAAGGGATTGAAATCTAAGCCGTGGGTAAAGACGACTCTGGCACCCGGATCTAAAGTTGTTACCGATTATTATGATCGAGCTGATTTAACAAAGTACATGAAGGCTCTAGGTTTCCACTTAGTTGGCTATGGATGCGTTACGTGTATTGGCAACTCTGGCCCACTTCCGATTGCGATCAGCAAGGCTGTCAACGAGAGCGATTTGGCTGTTACAGCCGTCCTCTCGGGAAACCGTAACTTTGAGGGTCGAATTAGCCCCGATGTAAAGATGAACTATCTGGCATCACCTCCACTAGTCGTCGCTTATGCCATTGCTGGAACAATGGACCATGATTTTGAAAAGGATTCACTGGGAAATGATCAATCTGGAAACCCGGTTTATCTTAAAGATATCTGGCCATCTCCTGCTGAAATTCAATCTGTTATTGATAGCTCAATATCTTCAGCGATGTTTACAAAGGATTACGCCTCAGTCTTTGATGGCGATCACCGTTGGAAGGCACTTGCCACTCCAAGCGGAAAAACCTTTGAATGGGATCCACAATCTACCTATGTTCGCAAACCTCCCTATTTTGATGACATGCCAAAGGTTCCGACTCCTGTAACCGATATTTCGGGTGCACGTGTATTAGCTGTTCTCGGTGACTCGGTGACAACTGATCACATCTCACCGGCAGGAAACATAAAGGCCGACTCACCGGCTGGTGCATATTTAGCAGAGCATGGAATTGATCGCAAAGATTTCAACTCATATGGCTCTCGTCGCGGAAATCACGAAGTCATGATCCGTGGAACTTTTGCAAATATCCGCTTAAAGAATCTTCTCTTAGATGGAGTTGAGGGAGGCTTCACTCGTAACTTCCTTAACGACGGCGCACAATCAACAATTTACGATGCATCTGCTGCCTATCAAAACGCGGGCGTTCCATTAATGATTTTGGCTGGTAAAGAGTATGGATCGGGATCATCTCGCGATTGGGCCGCCAAAGGAACTGCTTTGCTTGGCGTACGGGCAGTTATTGCCGAAAGCTTCGAACGTATTCATCGCTCAAATTTGATTGGAATGGGTGTGTTACCTCTTCAATTTAAAGATGGCGAAAGCGCCAAGAGCCTAGGCTTAGATGGCACTGAAGTATTTTCAATCAGTGGAATCACCGCTCTCAATACTGGGGGAGTTCCAAAAGAACTCACCGTTACTGCAGGGGATAAGAGCTTCAGCGCCATAGTTCGTATCGATACACCGGGAGAGGCCGATTACTATCGCCACGGCGGCATTATGCAGTATGTCCTCCGTTCGCTCTTATGAGTGTAAGCATCTAAAATATCTCCATGTTAGAAGCGATTAAATCACCGGCAGATTTAGCGGGGCTCAATTCTGAGCAGCTAAAACAGCTCAGCGATGAAATCCGCAGCTTTCTAGTTGAGAAAGTCTCTAAGACCGGCGGTCACTTAGGACCTAACTTAGGTGTCGTCGAACTCACGATCGCCATTCATCGAGCTTTTGAATCGCCTAAAGATGTAATCCTCTTTGATACTGGCCATCAATCCTATGTTCATAAAATTCTAACGGGCCGGCAGAACAGCTTCGATCAGCTGCGCCAACGGGGTGGCATTTCTGGCTATCCAAATCGTGCTGAGAGCGTTCATGATGTTATTGAAAACTCTCATGCATCGACGGCGCTTTCGTGGGGCGACGGGATCTCTCGTGGTTTCTCCGTTCAAGGTATTGAAGATCGTCATGTAGTTGTAGTTGTAGGCGATGGAGCACTGACTGGTGGAATGTCGTGGGAGGCTCTTAATAACATTGCAACGGCCAACAAGCGAAATCTCATTATCGTTATAAATGACAACGAACGCTCATACTCGCCAACGATTGGTGGTGTTGCAACGTATCTGTCGACACTTCGTGTTACGAGTGGTTATGAAAAGTTTCTAGATTGGGGCAAGGACGTTCTTCATAAGACACCCGTAGTGGGAGGTCCAATTTATGACACATTGCACGGTATGAAAAAAGGAATTAAAGACATAATCGCACCACAAGGTATGTTTGAAGATTTAGGTCTTAAATATATGGGTCCTATTGATGGCCATGACATCCTTGCTATGGAGCGCGCATTGCTTCAAGCCAAGGAGTATGGTGCTCCGATTTTGGTTCATGCAATTACCGAAAAGGGAAGAGGCCATAAGCCGGCAGTTGCCGACGAGGCTGAAAAATTTCACGCGGTAGGAATTGTCGATCCTGAAACAGGTGAGCCACTTTCTAAGGGCGCACTGACGTGGACAAAAATCTTTGCGGCCGAACTTGTTGAGATCGGCAAAGAGCGTGAAGATATTGTGGCGATTACGGCGGCGATGCTCGGGCCAACAGGTCTTGATCAATTTGCTCAGATCTTCCCAGAGCGTACGGTTGACGTTGGAATCGCCGAACAACACGCCGTCACAAGCGCTGCGGGAATGGCCTTTACGGGAGTTCATCCAGTTGTTGCCGTGTATTCAACTTTTCTTAATCGAGCCTTTGATCAACTCTTACTCGATGTGGCACTCCATAAGGCAGGAGTAACTTTTGTCTTAGATCGCGCCGGTATTACTGGTGATGATGGACCTTCTCACCATGGCATCTGGGATTTGGCGTTGACGGGAATTGTGCCGACTATACACGTTGCCGCTCCGCGAGATGGAGCACGGTTACGCGAACTACTTCGTGAGGCGATAGATATTAATGATGCCCCATCTATGGTGCGCTTTCCCAAGGGCGCAGTTCAAATTGATATTCCAGCCTTTGAGCGACGAGATGGCATAGATGTTTTATATCGCGGCGAAAGCGCCGATGTACTCATGATTAGCGTTGGAGCGATGGCCGCGTTAGCGGTGGAGGCGGCTTCTCAGGCATATCGCGAGGGTGTTGGCGTAACTGTCATTGATCCCCGATGGGTTAAACCATTACCACAGTCTTTAGTTGCGATGGCCCAACGTTATACAAGCGTTGTTGTGCTTGAAGATGGAATCCGACATGGCGGAATAGCAAGTTCAATATCTGAACTATTGCGCGATGCTGGAGTCCACGTTCCACTTCATTCAATTGGAGTTCCACTTGAGTTCTTGGAGCATTCAAAGCGCAGCGAAATTCTAAGCGATATAGGAATTACCGCACAGAACATTGCGCGAAGTGTTGTCGAGTGGAGCAGTAGTTTTAAGGAAGAGATGCAACCCCGCGTGGATGAAAACGCGAACCGCACACAGAATCACTAATACCAGTTCTATCTAGGTACGGCAGAATTCCTCCCAGGTGCATTGGCCATCCCGCACCCATCAGCATGCATAAATCAATTTCCGCCGCTGTTGCAACAACGCCCTCATCGAGCATCATTCGAGCTTCGATTGCAAGAGCGCTCAATGCACGTGTGCGAACTTGCTCGGAAGTAGATGGTGATTCTGCGTGTGGGATGATTGCAAGGGCGGCGGGATTTATTGATACTGAGCCATCCTCGCTCTTAACATAAAAGTTTCGGATACCTTGATCGACCATTGCTTGCATAGTTGGTGAAATGCGATAGCGAGGACCCAGGTTATCGTGAAGCGTTTTAGCAACATGTAAGCCAACTCCTGGACCAACTAGGTCTAGAAGTTGAAATGGAGACATAGGGAAACCAATTGAGCTCATTGCGCTATCAGCTACAGCTGGAGGAGTTCCCTCATCGACTGCATCGGTAATCTCTCCCATGAAACGTGTTAGCAAACGATTAACAACAAAACCTGGAGAGTCCTTGCAGATAATCATCGTCTTCTTTAACTCTTTGCCAACTGCCACGGCCGTTGCTGTTGTTACATCATCGGTTGAGCTTGTACGAGCAATTTCTAGCAGCGGCATAACCGCAACTGGATTAAAGAAGTGGAAACCCACAGCTCGCTCTGGATTTTTAAGTCCTTGACTCATTAATTCAACTGAGAGTGACGATGTATTAGTTGCAAGAATGCACTCGGGGGAGATGATCGACTCTAACTTCTTGAATAGCTCTTGCTTCAGTGAGAGCTCTTCGAAAATCGCTTCGATTACAAAATCACAGCCTGCAAAGATATTTTGATCGGCTGAGCCTGAGATTAAAAGCGACAGACGTTGTGCCGTCTCTGGATTCATACGCTTTTTCTCAACTGCCTTGGCTAACTCATTCTTGACCCACGCCACGCCCTTATCGGCGCGCTCTTGATCGATATCGCTCATGACAACAGGGCATTTAAGGTTTCTCAATAGAAGTAGCGCTAACTGCGATGCCATCAAACCGGCACCAACGACTCCGACCTTTGTGACCTTACGGGCAAGGGCGGGCTTTGGTGCGCCTTCGACTTTCTTGCGCTTCTTTTGAATGAGATTAAAGGCATAAAGGGAGGCTCGAAGCGGATCACTCATTGTTAGATCTGCTAACACTTGATCTTCAGCATCAAAGCCAGCTCCGCGCGTATTGCTCTTAGCTGCTGCAATAAGTTCTAACGCTTTCATAGGAGATGCGATTTCAGCCCCGCCATACTTCTTAAGGGCGGCGGCTCGTCCAGTTGCAAGGGCGCTATCCCATGCAGGATCAGTGGAGTAATCCTTGCGTTCAATGATTGTTTTGCCGCCAAGCACAGATACTGCAAATGCTATCGAGCGTTCGATGAAATCAGCTGGTTCAAAGATGGCATCTACGACGCCTAGTTTGAGTGCATCTTTGGCCTTCATCATCGTGTTGTTATTAAGAGCATTGAGCATAATTACTTGCACGGCACGCTCTGGCCCAATGAGTTTAGGTAAAATTGTTGCACCGCCCCAGCCTGGTACTAATCCCAAAAATACTTCAGGAAGTGCTGTGAATGCCGTACTTGCCACTGTTCGATACTTACAGTGCAGACCAACTTCGAGGCCGCCACCAAGTGCTAGACCATTAATGAATGCAAAAGTAGGGATGCCGCATTCGTCTAATCTGCGAAAGACGTCATGTCCAATTTTGCCGATAGCAAGAGATTGCTCCCGGTTTTGTATATATGACACGGCGGACAAATCAACACCTGCTGCAAAAATAAATGGCTTTCCAGTTATTGCCATTGCTACTGGCTTGCGAGATATCGCTTCCGTAATTGCCGCGTTCAACGATGCAAGAGATGCTGGGCCGAAAGTATTGGGACGGTTATGATCTCGGCCGTTATCCAGAGTGATCAGGGCCAAACTACCCTTTCCACCAAAGGCGGCTAAGTCAACATCACGGACAAGGGCAAGTGTTATTACTTCTTCGGGTGCACCCTCTGGCAATTTAATATCTGTCGTCATTTACTTCACCGCTCCTATAAAATGTGGATTTTCCCAGATAACCGTGCCGCCCATTCCAAGTCCGATGCACATGGTCGTGATGCCGTAACGCACCTCTGGATGATCTTCAAAACTGCGCGCTAAGTTGAGCATCAAACGCACACCTGAAGAGGCGAGAGGGTGACCGACTGCGATTGCGCCTCCAAATGGATTAACACGCGAATCATCATCTGCGATACCGAAATGCTCTAGAAATGCTAAGACTTGCACAGCGAAAGCCTCATTAATTTCAAATAGACCAATGTCGGCGATAGTTAATCCAGCCTGCTTAAGCGCTTTAAGAGTTGCAGGTACTGGTCCATAGCCCATTACCTCTGGCTCGACGCCTGCAAATGCAAAGGTAACTAGCCGGGCTTTAATTGTTAGACCAAGTTCAAGAGCTTTCTCTTCGCTAGCAAGAAGGGCAGCTGTCGCTCCATCATTTAAACCCGAAGAGTTTCCAGCAGTTACACGACCTGCTGGACGAAAGGGAGTCTTCAATCCCGATAAACCTTCAAGTGTTGTAGTTGGACGAGGTGGCTCATCCATCGTTGCAATTGCCCAGCCAAGTTCGGCGCTTCGTGCAGCCGTTGGAATTAAATCTCGCTGGATTAATCCTGCTTCGTAGGCTTTGGCGGTTTTAATTTGAGAGTTAAGTGCGTACTTATCGGCGCGCTCTTTAGTAATAGTTGGGAAGCGATCATGTAAACGCTCGGCAGTTGCACCCATTGCTAGTGCATCCTGTTCGACAATTCGCTCGGCTAAAAATCGTGGATTGGGATCTAGGCCTTCGCCAATTGGATGATTGCCCATATGTTCAACCCCGCCGGCGATTGCAATCTCATTAGCACCCATTGCGATTGCACCTGCAACAGTTGTAACTGCAGTGAGTGCACCTGCGCACCAACGATCAATTGAATATCCCGGAACCGTGTTAGGAAGGCCTGAGAGCAAGGCGGCGCTTCGACCAATATTCATTCCTTGATCGCCAGTCTGTGTCGCAGCTGCAATTGCAACGTCATCGATAGTTGCGCGATCTACAAGTGGATTGCGATCGAGAAGTCCGCGAATGGCGCGGACCATAAGATCATCGGCGCGAGTTCCGGCATACAAACTGCCGGCCTTGCCAAAGGGTGTGCGGACTGCATCGACTAATACGACTGAACGTGACATTCGGTAATCCTTTACTTAGCGGTGTAGCGGCTATGTTACCCGTCAGTATGCTTTTGCGACAGCCACAACTCAAGCTTTTACTGGCGTTTTTACGCTGGCTTTATTGAGATAGGCCGGCAATACAGCTGCCAAGTAGATGGTGTAGATGAGCAGCTGTAACCAAGAGGTCGTTGTATCAAAGCCGATAGTGCCAGATAAGACTCCACCGAGCAGAGACTCCTTGGCGATAACTGACGTGACATCCCAGGCAAATAGATCGGCACCTGGAAGTACGCCTAGCTCCTGGAACTCATGTACTCCATACGAGAGAACGCCAGCTGCAACGATAATTAATGCGATACCTGTATAGGTGAAGAACTTTGAAAGATCTAAGTTAATTGAACTCTTATAAATCAAATAACCAAGAGCGATTGCAAGAGAGAAACCGGCGACTAAACCGATTGCAGAGTTGAGCGGATCGGCAACGCTTTTGAAGTTCGAGTAGACAAAGAGTGAGGTTTCAAGCCCTTCGCGGACCACGGCAAAAAATGCAGCTGCAGCAAGGGCTAGGGGTCCAGATATCAGCGCCTGATCTACTTTGCCTGCGAGATCGCTGCGCAGATGACGTGCTGTGCGCTTCATCCAAAAGACCATCCATGTCACAAGTGCAACTGCAACGAGGGAGGTCGTGCCGGCGAACAACTCTTCGGCTCTAGGAGTCAGCTCTGCCGACGTAAAGCTCAAGAAGGCGCCAACAGCGCCACTGAGTATTACCGCAGCTGCTACGCCACCCCAGATGTAGCCCAAGAAGTTGCGCTTTCCGCTTTTGCAGATGTAAGCGACCAAGATCCCGACTATAAGTGCGGCCTCTAAGCCCTCGCGAAGGGCGATGATGAATGAGCTGAGCATGGGGAAAATCTAAGGCACGAGGGGGAATTACGCAACTCTTTCGTTGCGTAATTCACTCACTCTCAGCTGTGGTTTCTGCCACAGGATCTTCAACGGCCGCTGGCTCTTCAATAATGAGCGGTTCACGCTCAAGGAGGGCATCGGCCAAGGCGCCTGCGACGAGATCGATCTGCCAGGGCCGTGCGCCAAGGGATGCCAAGGCGCTGCGAACACCTGCCTCATCTCGGTTGAGAGTTGAACCGGAAGGTGGGGACCAACAGATGCGTCGAACCGATTCGGGAGAAATAAGGTTTTCAACGGGAATGGAGTTGGTCGTTGCGATGATGTCGATAAGAGCACGTGCATGCGAAAGCGGAGCGAATTTTTCTGGAAATCTATCTCGCCATAATTTAATGGGGGGCAATGCATCGGTATTTGTACGCATCGCTGGCCACTGACTTTCTGGAAGTGCAACTGCTCGTGCA
>CANIBB010000023.1:0-9903 GCA_947465575.1 Actinomycetota bacterium
CCTAGCTCTTTTCGGGCAGGGCCGGCAAAGCGCATCGCTGGGTGAAAAACTGGTGCAAAACAAAATCCAATACCAAGTGCTGCAAATGTTTTTTCTACGCCTTTTCCATCGAGAGTTATGCAGACACCAAGTGCTTCCAATAAGTCAGCCGAACCAGATTTAGATGAAGCGGCGCGGTTTCCATGCTTAATAACTTTGGCACCGGCTGCTGCTGCGATGATGGCTGCGGTCGTTGAAATATTGATTGTATGCGCGCCATCTCCGCCAGTTCCGACGGTATCGACGGCGCGCACTGAAATATTGATCGGGGCGCAATGTTCATACATCTGGGCGACCAGTGCTCCGACTTCCTCTGAAGTCTCCCCCTTTGCTTTCAGGGCCAAGAGGAACTCTTTAATTCGCTCAGTTTCGGCGCGACCTTCGAGGATTTCTCGCATGCACCACTGAACATCTTCAGGTATTAAATCTAATCCGAGTGCAAGGGTCTCTAAGTTTTTGCTCCAGATATTTGCAACCATGGATTAATCCAACCAAAGTGGATGTGGTCGCCGTTGGTAATTAAGAGGTGACGAGTTTGCTGCCGCGAAGCAACTGTGCAGCGGTCTGTGCCATCGTAAATGGATCGATGGGGTGAACCACAGATGCTTCGGCCAATGACCATGCAGCTAGCCATGAATCTTGAACGCGACCAGTGATAACTAATACTGGTGGGCAGTTGAAAACTTCATCTTTTAATTGGCGGGCAATACCTAATCCGCCTTCGGGTGCAGATTCTCCATCGAGGATGAATAGATCAACTGGAGCCCCAGAATCGACAAAGGCGCGAAGGGCAGGACCGGTCGCAAATTCATGAATGGTGTGTTCGGCGAGATCACTTGCAACTCGGCGGCCAAGGGATGCGATTATGCTTGCTCGGACCGATGAATCATCGGAGTAGATAACTATCTGCTTTTTGAGAATCTGCTCGCTCATGAGGTCGATTCTAACTCCTGAACTCATCGCCGAAAACTCCGAATCGCCCTCTCAAAGACGTGACCTGTTTCATTCAAAAAGGGGAGCAAACCCGAGCCATATCACGCCCTGCTGCAGGACAGCGGGGGGCTTTTAGGGAATAATCGCCCCCATGTCTAGCGCAGCCGTATCGGCCCACCATAAAATCACACGACCAAACGCCGTAGCAGTTGGCACCATCGTGTGGCTCTCCAGCGAACTGATGTTCTTCGCAGCGTTATTTGCGATCTATTTCACCACGCGTGGAGTGCAAGGACCAGAGATTTGGTTGGAGTCAAACCATATTCTGAACATCCCATTTGCCGCTCTCAATACAACGGTTCTTGTTCTCTCTTCAGTGACCTGCCAGTTTGGCGTCTTTGCTGCTGAGCGTTTTCAAAACCGCAAGACGGGCAAGATGTACCAGATTAATAAATGGGGAATGCGCGAATGGTTCTCACTTACATTCTTAATGGGTGCATTCTTCGTTGCGGGACAGATTTATGAGTACGCATCTCTTGTACATGAAGGTCTGACTCTTTCATCGACTGCATATGGCTCTGTCTTTTTCGTTGCTACTGGTTTTCACGGTCTTCACGTAACAGGTGGATTGATTGCATTTTTGATCGTCATCGTTCGCGTATCCAAGGCCCGTCGCTTTACCAGCGGCCAAGCAACTACAGCTATCGTTGTTTCGTATTACTGGCACTTCGTCGACGTAGTGTGGATCGCACTCTTTTCCGCGATCTACCTCATTAAATAAGGGAGTACAGAAAACACGTGAAGCGTCTTTCTAGCTATCGCCGTCACAAGGCCGCAGCACCACTTCTTCTTGTCGTTGCACTCCTTGGAATCGGCACCACTTTTAACGTGGCAAGTGCAACGATAAAGGCGGCTCCAACAACTTTTGACCGCTCTGCGGCAATCGATGAGGGGAAGCAGATCTTTCTTAAAGGTTGCTCTTCTTGTCATGGCTTAAACGCTGAAGGCGGCGCAATTGCTCCCTCTTTGATTGGCGTTGGCGCAGCCTCTGTAGATTTCCAAGTTGGTACTGGCCGTATGCCAATGGCCGATATGAGCACCCAGGCCGCTAGAAAAGAGCCGGTCTACAACGCAGAACAGACTGCAGCACTCGTTGCTTACGTTGCCTCTCTGGCACCTGGCCCTGCAATTCCAACGGATGCGCAGTTAAATTATGAGCGCGATGGAAACACAGCAGAGGGCGGCGAGCTTTTCCGCAATAACTGCGCGATGTGCCATAACTTTGCCGGTCAAGGTGGCGCCCTCACAGAAGGAAAGTACGCACCTACATTGATGGGTGTTGATCCAAAATATATTTATGAAGCGCTGATAACCGGTCCGCAGTCAATGCCGGTATTTAGCGATAAGACAATTACTCCAGCTGAAAAACTCTCACTCATTAAATGGATCAAGTCAGCCGAAGCCGAACCAAATCTTGGTGGAGCAACGATGGGTCGAATTGGGCCCGTCACTGAAGGTCTACTTATTTGGATTCTAGGTCTTGGACTGCTCATTGCCGTTGCAGTCTGGTTAACAACGAAAGCGAGATGAGTACTGTGTCTAACGAAATCGAATCCTTCGAGGATCCAGGAACTCCGGTCCATGTTGCGCGAGCTGCAGATTTAAATCCACGCTCTGAAAAGCGCGCCGAACAACAGGTGGCGATCCTTTTTGCTCTCTCTGGTGTTGGATCACTCTTACTTATCTATTCATATGTCTTTATTGCAGATGATATTTTCATCTTCATCCCAGTGATGGGTAATCAAAATGCCCATCAACTAGGCCTCGGAATTGGAATGGCGATGTCGCTCTTCTTCCTAGGAATGGCTGCAATTCACTGGGCTAAAACGTTGATGCCAGAGACTGAAGTTGTTAATCACCGTCACGAATTTCGCTCCAGTAATGAAGATCGCGAAGATTTTGTTAAGACCGTAAAAGATGGTGTTGCTGGAGTAAAGCTTGGCCGGCGTAAGTTGATTAAGCGCTCCCTTGCAGTATCTATGGGCCTCTTTGCCCTACCCCCAGTCTTGCTTCTGCGTGATTTAGGCCCATTGCCAAAGAAGCAGTTGGAGACAACGAGCTGGAAAGCGGGAACTCGTCTAGTGACGGACCCGGGAAATCGACCAATTTTGGCTTCAGATCTTGAAGTTGGCGCGGTCGTGCAGACTCTGCCGGCTATTGAAGAAGGCGAAGAGCGATTGCTGACCGATATAGCCAAGGATCCAGTCCTTCTTATCCGCCTTCGCCCTGAGGATTTTCAATTAACTCCAGAAAAGCTGGCGATGACCCACGAAGGAATTATCGCCTTCTCAAAGATCTGTTCACACATGGGCTGCGCAGTTGCACTCTACGAACAACAGACAAAACATCTGCTCTGCCCGTGTCATCAGTCAACTTTTGATGTTACACGTGGGGCCAAAGTTATCTTCGGGCCGGCTGCTCGCCCACTACCGCAGTTAGATATCACGGTTGATGGCGAAGGCTATTTAGTTGCACGTGCACCATTTAGTGAACCCGTCGGACCTAGCTTCTGGGAGCGTAACTCACAATGACAACTGGAGAGAAAAGAATTGGCGCAGTCGCCAACTACGTAGATGAGCGAATCGGCGCCGCCGGTTGGGTTAAGAAATCACTCAACAAGGTCTTTCCTGACCACTGGTCTTTCATGCTCGGTGAAGTCTGTATGTACTCTTTCATCATCTTGCTGCTTTCGGGTACATTCTTAACTCTTTGGTTTGATCCATCACAGCGCGATGTGATTTATGAGGGTGTTTATGAACCCCTTAAGGGATTGAAAATGTCGGCCGCTTACGCATCCACTCTCGATATCTCCTTTGAGGTTCGCGGCGGATTGTTAATGCGCCAGATTCACCACTGGGCGGCAAATATATTCATGGCCGCGATCGTGGCTCACTTACTTCGAGTTTTCTTTACTGGCGCTTTCAGAAAGCCACGTGAGTTCAACTGGATTCTTGGAATTATCTTGGTGACTCTTGGCCTAGTTGAAGGTCTCTTTGGATACTCACTTCCAGATGATCTTCTATCAGGTACAGGGCTTCGCATTACATCGGCGATTATTCAAGCTATCCCACTCGTTGGAACATATATCTCCTTCTTCTTATTCGGTGGCGGCTTCCCGGGCGTTGGCTTTATCCCCCGCATCTTCACACTTCACGTTCTATTGATTCCGGGAATCTTTCTGGCAGTCATTACTATTCACGTCATGCTCGTCTGGTACCAGAAGCACACACAGTTTCCAGGTCCAGGTAAGACTGAAAAGAATGTTGTTGGACATCCAATCCTGCCTGTCTACATGGCAAAGGCTGGCGGCTTCTTCTTCATCGTCTTTGGAGTGACCGCCTTTATTTCGGCCGTTGCATCGATTAACCCCATCTGGTTATACGGTCCGTACACACCTGGGCAGATATCTGCCGGTTCACAGCCCGATTGGTACATGGGCTGGCTCGATGGATTAGTTCGTATGGCGCCACCTTGGGAGACACATGCATTTGGGCATACTATCTCGTGGAATATTTTGATCCCAGCGCTGATCGTTCCAGGTATTTTATTTACTGGAATGGCGCTCTATCCATTCATTGAAAGTTGGATTACGGGCGATAAGCGCGAACATCATTTATTAGATCGTCCCCGCAACGTTCCTAACCGTACCGCTCTTGGCGTCATGTCAATTACTTTTGTAATGGTGGCTCTGATCAATGGTGGTAACGATATATTCGCAACTGCATTTTCTCTCTCGATCAATCAGATCATGTGGTTCTCAAGAATCGGTATCTTCGTACTTCCGCCACTTGCATTTGTTATAACTAAGCGCCTATGTCTCTCACTTCAGCGGGCCGATCGTGATCTCGTCTTGCATGGAAAAGAGACTGGCCGATTGGTTCGTATGCCAAGTGGTGAGTTTGTAGAAGTGCACGAGCCAATTTCAGCGCAAAAGCGTTGGATACTTACATCCCACGAACAGCCAGCAGCACTTGAAATCGAAATGACAGATGCTCGTGGAGTCAAGCGCCCAGGAGCCTTTAAGAACAAGCTGCGCATGCGTTTGAGTAAGGCTCATGCAGTTGCCGTTCCAAAGGTGACAGCGGCGGATCTAAAAGAGATCGAGCACCACTAGTTCGCTGAACTAATTACTAGATAAACGCCCAGGGCCGTTATTCCTATTCCAAGGAGGCCTTGGGTGTTTACTTTTTCGCCGAATAAAAAGTAGGCCTCAATGGCAGTTGCCGGCGGGATCAAATAAAACAGTGATGAGACCGATGCCGTGCTTGCATTGTTGAGTAACCATAAAAGCAAAAGCACCGCGCCAACTGAAAGAACGGCGATGAGCCAGATGAAAGCGAGAATGAAGGTATGGCTCCATTGAATCGATGTCTCCCCCGTGGCAAAGGCGAAGACTGCAAGAATCACACCGCTTGCAAGATATTGATAGGCGGTTCCAGATACCAAGGGGATGC
This sequence comes from Actinomycetota bacterium, assembly GCA_947465575.1. Classification (GTDB taxonomy): domain Bacteria; phylum Actinomycetota; class Actinomycetes; order Nanopelagicales; family Nanopelagicaceae; genus Planktophila. Next base: position 5,487 of record CANIBB010000023.1, read on the forward strand.
CAGATCCGAGCTTTTTCTGTAGCAGTGTTGCTCCAGTGCTTCCAATCAGACCGACTGTAATAGCTACGATTCCCGAAATGGGAAAATGCGCATTAAAGCTTGGCCCCAAAACAAGAACAACTCCAGTCAGGCCAATTACTAGACCAAGAACTTGAACTCTTCGGAGCCTTTCCCCGAGGAATTTAACGGCTAGAACTGAGACCAGAACTGGTTGCAAGCTAGTGACAACGGCGGCAACGCCGGCCGATAAGCCCACTGAGAGTGCGTAAAACACTCCGCCTAAGTAACAGGCATGGAGAAAAAACCCAATCAGCGCCGAGCGAGATACCGCACTCGCGCCAATTGCCACTGGCATCTTCATTGCTAGGGCGATGATGAAGAGAATAGCCCCTGCAATAAGAACTCGAACCGATAAAAAAATGAATGGATCAGCATATGGAAGCCCATATTTGGCGCCTATAAAACCCGTACTCCAGAGAAGAACAAAAATATAAGGAGCTAACCGGGCAGTTTTCAACTGATTAAATTAGTGTGAGGCGTTAGTTATTGGCTTCTCATATTCGGTAACCATGCCGATTATGCTGATCATGATCGCGCCGACTCCAATGAGCGTTAACCACCAACCGATAATTAATCCAAGTCCCATCGTGCAGGCACTTAAAGCAACAGGAAGCGGCCACCATGAGTGAGGACTATAGAATCCCAGCTCGCCGGCACCATCTACGATTTCACCAGTTACATTATCTTCCGGCAAAATAACGCCGATGCGTTTTTGCGTAAACCAGAGGTAGAAGGCAACCATTCCAGCCAAACATGCAGCTAGAAGCATTCCGCCGATACCGACGGGCTCTCCTCCTACATTCCAATAAATAACCGTCATGATGACATAAAAAATGGAGAGACCGCCAAATAACTGCCAGTTAACCTTCATAAGAAATCAATGCCCCTCTGTCTTGATATGTGGGTGGTGAAGATCAAAGGCGGGACGCTCACTTGAAATACGTGGCATCGTTAAGAAGTTATGGCGCGGTGGTGGGCATGAAGTCGCCCATTCAAGGGATGCACCGTAGCCCCAAGGATCATCGACGCCGACCAATGGTGCTTTGCGCGTGATCCAAATATTGATCATGAATGGAATCATAGAAAACGCTAATAGGAATGAACCGACGGTTGAAACTGTGTTCATAAATGTAAAGCCATCGGTTGCAAGGTAATCGGCGTAGCGTCGTGGGAATCCCTTAATACCTAACCAGTGTTGAATGAGGAAAGTTAAGTGGAAGCCGACGAAAGTCGTCCAGAAGTGGATTTTGCCAAGACGCTCATTGAGCATCTTGCCCGTCATCTTTGGCCACCAGAAATAGAAGCCGGCAAACATCGCAAATACAACGGTTCCAAAGAGAACGTAATGGAAGTGGGCCACAACGAAGTAGCTAGCCGAGACGGCAAAGTCCAGCGGAGGCGAAGCCAAGATGATTCCAGTAAGGCCACCGAATAAGAAGGTTACGAGAAAACCCATTACCCAGAGCATTGGAGTTTCAAAAGTTACGTGACCGCGCCACATCGTGCCGATCCAGTTGAAGAACTTAACACCTGTTGGAACGCCGATAAGAAATGTCATGAAGGAGAAGAAGGGCAACAAAACCTGGCCTGTTGCAAACATGTGGTGTGCCCAGACCGAAACAGAGAGCGCTGAAATTGCAATCGTTGCTGCAATGAGGCCCTTGTAACCAAAGATTGGTTTACGGCTAAAGACGGGCAGGATTTCTGTAGCGATTCCAAAGAATGGAAGCGCCAAAATATAAACCTCGGGATGGCCGAAGAACCAGAACAAGTGCTGGAAGAGCATCGCGCCACCATTTGCCGGATCAAATAAATGCGTACCGTAGATTCGATCAGATTCAAGACCGAGAAGGGCTGCTGCAAGTGGAGGGAATGCAAGTAGAACAAGAATTGAAGTCAGAAGAACGTTCCACGAGAAGATTGACATACGGAACATCGTCATACCGGGTGCGCGCATTGTAAATATTGTTGTAATGAAGTTAACGCCGCCGAGAATTGTTCCGATACCGCTGATCGCTAGACCAATAAGCCAAAGATCGGCGCCGATTCCAGGGGAATACGTTGCATTAGATAGTGGAACATAAACGGTCCAACCGAAAGAGGCTGCGCCCCCGGGTGATAAGAAGCCGGCAAATGCCATCGTTCCGCCGAATAGGTATAGCCAGTAGGACAACATATTCAAACGAGGGAAGGCCACGTCGGCCGCGCCGATTTGCAACGGCATGACCACATTTGCAAAGCCAACAAAGAGCGGAGTAGCAAACATCAAAAGCATGATCGTTCCATGCATTGTAAAGATCTGGTTGTACTGCTCATAACTTAAAAACTGCATACCTGGTCGTGCTAATTCGCTACGAAGAGCCAAAGCAAGAATTCCACCAATGAGGAACCATGCAAAGGAGGTCATTAAGTAGAGGTAGCCGATTGTCTTGTGATCGGTTGAGGTTATCCACTTAACAAAGTTCTTGCCCTTTGCCGCAGGAATTGCCGCTAACTCTGTGTTGGTTGGGCTTTGTGCATATGTTGTCATGCTTGGCTCCCCTTTAGAGTCTGAAGATATGCCGCGTAATCACTTGGAGATACGACCTTTACGGTGAAAACCATCTGTGAGTGTGCACGACCACATAAAATATTGCAGCGTCCTGGATACTCGCCTATTTTATTTGCAGTGAACTCAAGGTGATTAGTTACACCGGGCAAGTTTTGCATTTGAATCATAAAGGCGGGAATCCAAAATCCATGGATTACGTCATTAGAGATAATCGTATATCTGACTCGTTCTCCCTGAGGAACTACCAATGTGGGTGGTTGTGCAGGGGTGCCAGTTACCACTGCATCTGGACCTGCCTCAGGATATGCGAACTGCCATGACCATTGCATGCCAGTGACTGAGATTTCATGAATAGCCGATGTGCTCTTGGCTGTAATTGCAGTTTCTTTTTTAGCTGTGTAATAAAACATGACAGCGACGATGATGAAAGGGATGATCGTATAAATAATCTCAATAGGGACGTTGTACTGGGTCTGCTTGGGAAACTCTGGACCATCTTTCTTGCCCCGGTGGAAAACCGCTGGCCACAAAATTAAGATCAACGTTGCAACGCCAACGACTCCGGCGGCGATCCATGCCCCTTGCCACAAACTTAAGGACTCGTCATTAACACTTGATGCACCTTCTGGGAATCCAAGTTCAGAGACCTTCGAGCAGCCCGTTAAAAACAGGGCTGGGATAAGCAGGGCCAGAGCGCGAAGGCTCTTGATTTTCTGTCGCGACATGAGGGTAAGGATATAGGCCAACCTAAGAAAACTTCGTATCGACTACTAGCCCCACCTATGTGGCTATGAGCACACGTTAAGCCTTGATATGTGCGGAAATTTCCGATGCAGCGCTCTTGCCATAGGCCTGCTCAAAGCGTGCAACAAACTCATCCCCAGTAAATCGATATTCCTGGGTTCCCATCGTTTCGATGACATACGTCGCTATTAATGAACCCAGCTGGGCACATCGCTCGTGATTTAAGCCCCATGCAAGACCTGCGATGAAGCCAGATCGAAATGAATCACCGACGCCCGTTGGATCGGTCTTAGATTTCTCTTTGGGGCAGCCCACCAGAATGCTCTCGTGCCCAGCACTCTCAACCTTTGCACCCTTTGATCCCAGGGTTACCACGCGCACTTTTACGCGGCTAAGAATCTCGGCATCGGACCAGCCGGTCTTTTGCATGGCTAGGGCAAGCTCATACTCGTTCATGAATAGATATGCCGCCCCGTCGATCAAAAGCTTGATTTCATCCCCGCTCATTCGAGCCATTTGCTGGGATGGATCGGCGGCAAATGCAATTCCCATCTGGCGGCACACATCTGAGTGGTGCAACATCGCCTCTGGATCATCGGGTGAAATTACAACCATATCGAAGCGCCCCGATTTATCCATGATGGGACCTAGTTCGATATTTCTAGCCTCGCTCATCGCCCCTGGAAAAAACGATGCGATCTGATTTAAATCATCATCAGTTGTAACCATGAAGTGGGCGGTGTAAAGAGTTTCAGAGACCAGTGCATGCGAAGTGTCTACACCGTGACGAGATAACCAGGCTTCGTAGTCGGGCCAATCTTTTCCAACGGCGGCAATAAGAACAGGGTTTAAACCTAAGACGCCCATTCCAAATGCGATGTTTGCAGCACAACCGCCACGGCGCACATCCAGGCTATCGACAAGAAAAGAGAGAGATACTTTTTCTAGAGAACCGGCGACGAGTGAGTCGGTAAATTTTCCAGAAAAGGTCATTAAATGATCAAGACCGACCGAGCCCGCTACACCAATTTTCATGTCGCGATACTAGAGTGTTATTGGATA
>CANIBB010000024.1:0-9868 GCA_947465575.1 Actinomycetota bacterium
AATGAAATCGGCGAAGGCATGGGCGCTGCGACCTTCTTTGCAACGGTCAATAAGCGCTGTAAAGGCTGCCCAGTACGTAAATCCTGCCCCGTCCAAAGCGATGGTCGGACGGTGATCTCATGAGCCTGGATGCACAGTTCTCACCAGAAGAAATAATTGCCAAGCTTCAAGCACATCCTAAATTTGGCAAAACGATATCCCCAATAACCAAGTTTCAATCGGCAATCATTAGTAGCGATCTCGAACCATCTGTTGTCATTGCGGGTGCTGGATCAGGTAAAACAGAGACGATGAGCAATCGCGTTCTCTTCTTAGTGGCTAACGGTTTTATAAAACCCGATCAGATTTTAGGTCTAACCTTCACGCGCAAAGCGGCAGGGGAGCTCTCTGTGCGAATACGCAAACGACTTCGCCAACTCAAAGCGCTTCCTGAGTTCGGAAACATTCCCTCATTGGCAACATCGGTGACGACTTATCATTCCTATGCTGGGAAACTATTGAGCGAGCATGCAATTAGATATGGAATTGATGCCGATGCTGAACCACTAGGCGAAGCCGCGATTTGGCAGATCGCATCCGATGTCGTGCGTAACTGGTCCGATGATACGTATCGAAACCAGAGCGCAGTGAGTACAGTCATTAAGGATCTCTTGGGTCTTTCAAAGTTGATGCTTGAACATCAAGGTAAAGCTGAAGACATTGCAGCAATTGGCGAAGAGATTTTGCGGGAGTTGGCACCACTAGCCGGTGCGCGCAATGAAGAGGTTCGAGCCGTTGAGCGCGCAATGCTCCAACGCAATTCCCTCTTGCCTATGGTGGATGCTTTTATGCTACGACGCAAAGCGGCAGGTGAATTCTCATTCGATGATCAAATGTCATTGGCCGCCGATATCGCGCAAAACTTTACCGATGTTGGTGTATTAGAGCGTGGAAAATATCGAGTTGTGTTACTCGATGAATACCAAGACACTTCGCAATCTCAGGTGCGGATGCTTTCTTCCCTTTTTGGTGGTGGGCACCCAGTGATGGCCGTTGGAGACCCATCACAGGCTATTTATACCTGGCGCGGAGCTTCGGCCGGCACAATGGCATCTTTTACTAAGTATTTTCCTAAGTGCGCAGATCAAAGTGGCGTTGAAGAATTTACATTACCCACGACATTTAGAAATGATGTAATGATTTTGGCCGCGGCAAATCGCATTAGCGATGAGATTAAGTTGGCGGGTGGCCAAAGCGTTGTTGAGCTACAGGCGCGACCCGACGCTGGCGATGGCGAAATCGCCTATGGAATCTTTGAAACTATTGATGCCGAAGCTGCAGCCGTTGCTGAATATATAAAAGAAAACTGGAGCCCAACATCTGGCAAGAAAGCCGCTGTTCTAGTTCGCAAACGTGCTCAGATTACGGCGATAGAAAACGCACTTCGCGAACTAGGTCTGCCCGTTGAGGTAATAGGTATCGGTGGTCTGATTCACGTACCGGAAGTTGCCGATGTCGTATCAATGCTAAAAATAATTACTAATCCCGACTCAGGTTCATCTTTGATGCGTCATTTAACTGGACCGCGCATTAACTTAGGCCCGCGCGATATCGCAGCACTTGGTGCATTTAGCCGTGATCGTGCAAAAGAGCTCCATGCTGATTCGAAGAGCTTTATTAAGAAAATCGCCGCTGGAAACCCCGATCAGTTAGAGGCCGATGATCAATTTCCAGGCTCGATCATCGATGCCTTAGATGAGATTAATAATGCAAAAAAGAGTGGTTTTAGCGAAATTGGGTTTCAACGTTTAGTGAGTTTTGCTGGCGATCTACGTCGATTGCGTTCTCGCGCTGGGGGTCAGATCAGCGATTTAATAAGTGAGATTGAAAATTACTTGACGCTGGAGAGTGAGATAACTCTGCGCGATGGTTCTCAAACTGGTCGCAGACACCTCGATCGATTCTTAGATGAAGCGGCAAAATTTGAGCGCACCGGCGGCACAATCACTGCCTTTTTAGATTGGTTAGATGTAGCAGCCGATGCTGAAGGTGGGCTAAAAGCAGGCGCTCCTGACGTTCGCAGCGATGTAGTCCAGATTCTGACTATCCATATGGCAAAAGGCGCTGAGTGGGATGTGGTTGCGGTTCCGGGCTTGGCAGAGGGAACTTTCCCTGGAAATAATTCAAGTGATCCCGATAACTGGATAAAAAATGAGAAACACATTCCCTTTGCACTTCGTGGCGATGCTAATGAATTACCAGTCTTTTCCCTGCATGGTGTTACAAAAAATAGTGAGGCCGCGAAAGTAATTAAGGCATATGGTTCGCTTTGCTCTGAAAATATTAAGATGCGCGAAGAGATGCGACTTGCATACGTTGCCGTCACACGTGCTAAGTCGCATTTGATTTGCACAACATCGCGCTGGCGAGATGGTAGTCGAGCCGTTGAACCAAGTGAGATTTTCTACTTGATCGCTGGGGCCGCCAGCGCTCTCGGAGGTCTCATGCTCTCTGATGCACCTGCTCCGGGAGTTGGAACTGAAAATCCCAGCATTGAAAATCCAATAATTGCGCCGTGGCCTTTTGATCAACTGGGTGATCGACGTACTGCCTTTAACGCAGCGATTGAATTAGTCAATGCCAGTCCAGCTCACACGCTGGAAGAAATCAACAACCTCGAAATTACTTCGTGGATCGATGATGCACAAGCTCTTATCACCGAAATCCAGCAGCGCTCACGAGGAGCAATACAAGTTCCACTGCCACCAAGGCTTTCAACATCAACGTTGGTTGCCTTGCATAAAGATCCACAAGAGCTGGCTCTAAGTATTCGCAGGCCAATGCCACGCGGGCAGGATCAATATTCGCGTCGCGGTACGGCCTTTCACTTATGGGTAGAGCGTCAATTTACCGATGCCGATACGTTATTTGGCGATGAGTATTTAGATTATTTAGATCCACTCGATGAGGATTCAAAGCTTGAGGATTTAAAGAAGGCTTGGCTTTCGAGCGAATTTGCTCATCGAACTCCTGTGCGCGTTGAAGTTCCCTTTGAAACGACTATTGCAGGCGTATTAATCCGCGGCCGCATAGATGCTGTTTATGCAACCGCTGATGGCTTTGAAGTCGTCGACTGGAAGACTGGATCTTCCATGTTAGGAGCATCGGCCGCGGTGCAGTTAGCGATGTATCGCCTAGCTTGGGCCAAACTATCTGGGGCCGATATCTCAACCGTGAGCGCAGCTTTTCACTACGTTCCGACATCTGTGACCGATCGCCCAGCCGACTTACTCGATGAAGACGCGCTGATCGCCTTGATTACTTCAATTGATTCAACTAGTTAAAACTAGTTAACTTCAATCTGCAGAGGTAAATGATCACTCATTCCTGAGTGCGGATAGTTAATGTGCCGCACATCTGCCGGTTTTAATCTCTGCGAAAGAAAATAGTCGATCTGCACTCTTGGCGACCAACTTGGAAATGTGCGCTGGGTTGCAAGGGAATTCCATCTAAAGCCCTGGACAAAGCGCGCAAATGGAATATTCAAATCCCCCATAATAATTATTTTGGATTTATCGGTGACACCTAATGTATTAGCCCAATGCTTGATTTTGACAAGCTGAAAAAAATTAAAGAATGGAACAAAGGAAAGGTGTGTATTAATCACTAACCAGCCATTGTCTAATACGGCACCGAGTGCGCTTCGAGGATGATCACGAACGTAGAAACGCTTCAATTTTCCATCAACTGGAAATGCCATCAGGACGCCAACGGGTGATCCTTTTAAATCCAAACGATGCCATGAAGTTACTGGAATCCGGGAAACCATTCCGATTCCATATCCGGGTAGGGCAATCTCACTTGTATTGGTTACAACTTTTTCATCGCTTTTATTCGGGTTACGCCAATCCTCATCGGGTGAACCCATAAGTGAAGGTGCAAAGGCCCAATGTTCGGCGGCCATCATCGCTGCAACATTTCCAACTTGGTTGTGGGTTCCAGAGCGAGCTAAGAAATAATCAACCTCTTGAAGTCCAAGCACATCACTATTTATATGGAGCACTTCGGCCTCAAGCAAAGCGGCGTTATCTGCCTCTTTATTGGGCGGCATCGCCTCTCCGTGCAGGAGATTCCACGATGTTATGCGCATGGGGCGATGCTAGTAGTCTGACGCCTAACATGAGCGCTCGAAACCAATCACTCTCACCGATCGACCGCGTTAGCCATTTACGCAACGATGCGGCGAATTTGGCCCTGCTCTGGGAATCTGCACAGATACTGCCCGTCATTGGTGGTCATATCGGTGCAAATGATGGCGAGCTTCGCTTTTTAACTGCCGAGAGCGTTGAATTCTTGGCGTCATCTTTTGAAACAGGTGAGCGATATTTCTTAGGTGTAGCAAGAGATGGTGGGCAGGCATATTTTGCGTGGCATACGTCATGGATAAACGAACCTGCCGATGAGAGCGTGAAGTTTGAGGGCTTTAGAACCCTACGTGAAGTTGGTGGAGATTTAAATGAAGTAGATCTAACTCTTGCAATGCACGCGGTTGGTTTAAGTAATTGGCATGCAACTCACCCGCGATGCTCGCGATGCGGCGCCGAAACCGTTAGCGATTTAGGTGGAAGTGTCCGTGTCTGCGTCAGTGACTCTTCTCAACATCATCCACGCACTGATCCAGCTGTTATCGTTTTAGTTAAAGATGCCGCCGATCGCATCTTGCTCGGGCATCAACCGATCTGGCCAGAAAAACGTTTCTCAACTTTCGCCGGATTTGTCGAACCAGGTGAATCCTTTGAAGAGTGCGTATCGCGCGAAGTCTTTGAAGAGGCCGGTGTCTACTGCAACGATATTAATTACTTAGCATCACAAGCTTGGCCATTTCCGGCATCGATCATGATTGCATTTGAAGCGATTACCGATCACCCAGATACTGCTAAAGCCGATGGATTTGAGATTACTGAGATTGCATGGTTTAGCCGAGAAGAGTTAAAAGCTGCAGTTGCATCAGGAGAGTTACTTCTACCTCCAACGATTTCAGTTGCCCGCAAAATGATTACAGGTTGGTACACCGCTAAATCTGGGTTTGGAGTTGCAGATTTAAATGGTGGAGAAAGTTGGAGAACGTGATCAGTAACTCTCCATTTTCTTATTTGATCCGCATCGAGGTCACCGGAGGTTGGAGACCTTGAGTAACGAGGTTCGCGCCGAAGAGATCCTTGAAGCTCTAGATAACGAACAGCGCGCAGTCGCACTCGTAACGCGCGGACCTGTCTGTGTTATTGCCGGCGCGGGTACCGGAAAAACCCGTGCGATTACACACCGTATTGCTTACGCCGCAGCAATCGGCGTGATGGATCCGCACAAAGTATTGGCGCTAACTTTTACGGCAAGGGCTGCGGGGGAGATGCGGATGCGTCTTCGCTCGTTAGGTGTACCGGCAGTTGCCGCACGCACGATTCACGCCGCTGCCCTGAAGCAAATCACCTTTTTCTGGCCACAAGTCTTTGGCGGACGCACACCTGACTTGATTACATCAAAGAGCAGCTTCATTACCGAAGCTATTAAACGTGCCGAACTAACAGGCGAACTATCTATAACTTCGCGCGATCTCCTGCGCGATATCGCATCAGAGATTGAGTGGGCCAAGGTTTCTCAAGTCGCACCATCTGATTACTTATCCGAGCTCGGTAAGCGAGCAACGAAGCCACGTATAAACGCCGAACAAATCGCAAAGGTCTACACCGCCTACGAGTCAGTAAAGTCGCAAGAGCGTGCGATGGATTTTGAAGATGTGCTGCTATTGACGACGGCGATGATCGAACAAGAGCGCGAAGTTCGTGAGCGCGTCCAGGATCAATACCGCTTCTTTACCGTTGATGAGTATCAAGATATTTCGCCGTTGCAACAACGGTTAATTAACGCATGGCTGGGGTCACGCCAAGAGATCTGCGTCGTTGGAGATCCTGCACAAACAATTTATTCTTTCGCTGGAGCAACTCCGGTTTTTCTCAACTCGTTTACTAATCGCTTTCCAGAGGCCGAAGTTGTGCGCCTAACTACTGGATATCGCTCAACACCTGAAATCACTTTTATGGCAAATAGCGTTTTACGCAAAGCCCAGATGGGACAAGAGTTAGTTGCACTCAATGATCATGGTGATAAGCCTTCGGTCGATGCTTTCAAAGATGAGAGCTCTGAAATCGCTGGCATCGTTGATTGGATTAAGCAATTGCTCAGCGAGGGAACTCAGGCACAAGAGATTGCAGTTCTTGCTCGCACTAATAGCCAACTCAATTCTCTCGAGCGCGCAATGAATGCTGCGAAGTTGCCGTATCAAATACGAAATAGCGACCGCTTCTTTGATCGCCCCGATGTTCGCGAGTTTTTAAAGTTAGTACGCAATGCCTCAGTCATTCCAACCGAGGGTGTTTCATGGCTAGATGAACTTCGAACATTGGCGCAACCATTTTTAACTGGCGCTCACATTGATGGAATTGCGGCCCTACTTCACTTAGCGCGCGAGCTAGATGGAGATAATGGCTTTACTCCGAAAAACCTGCGCACATATTTACGCGAGCTCGAAGATCGCGTTCAGCAAAATAACCCTCCAACTATGCCGGTAGCAACGCTTGCAACACTGCATGCGGCTAAGGGCCTTGAATGGGAGCGCGTATTTTTAATGGGGGTGAGCGAAGGATTACTGCCCCTTGAAAACTCATCAACTAGCAATGATCAAGCCTCGATTGATGAAGAACGACGCCTGTTTTACGTTGGAATCACGCGTGCCAAGGTCGATTTACACCTGAGCTATCGCGGCAAACCATCGCGTTTTCTTGTAGAAGCCGGCCTTATTTCTTAAGTTTTCTGGCAAATTCCGGTGAATTCTCGAAAATGGATTAATTAAGTTGCAAACTCATCGCCGCATGCTTTACTCTTACGGCTCCTACATTTCTTGGCGAAATGAGGATGAACAGAAAGGGAGTAACGAATATGTCTAACACATCATTCGTAACAGCAAACGCTATGCGTTCTGCTGCACTTTCTACTGCTCATACAACCAATACCCGCGCTTCTTGGCATACGTCAAAGCCTGCATTCTACGCAGCCTTTTATGCCGGATACGAGGCCACTTGGGGTTCTACTCGATAACATCGAATAAGAACTAGAAGCCAAGGGCCTCGAATCCACAAAGGATTCGGGCCCTTTTTCATTACCCGAAGAAAATAAACCAATAGCAAAAAGAACTAACTAGGAACTATCGGAGCAGTACCTAACACCGAAAACGTTAGCCAACGAGAGACCAGAAACGACAAGAGGAAAGAGGTGAGGACGATGAGCGTTCTCTTCAGCGAACTACTAGTACCAGGCTGGGCAGATGAGAAGATCGGTCTGGACGCCGTAACCGGCACATACAGCGATGGTTCATCATTTAATTTGCCCTGCCATACGGCAGATCCTGAGATGTACTTCTCCGAAGACGAGCTAGCTGTTGCCGAGGCTAAGTCGCTCTGTGGTGGCTGTCCTGTGCGCGCACAGTGCTTAGAGGGTGCGCTATCTCGCAAAGAGCCGGCCGGCGTGTGGGGCGGGGAGTTATTTGAAGATGGCCGTGTTATTTCTCGCAAACGCAAAGCTGGTCGCCCAACTGCGATCGAAGTTGCTGCGCGCGAAGTCAACGCACCAATTCAAAAAATAAACGTACAACTAGAGGTTGCTTCTCCTTCTTCTAGTCAATCAGAGCGCGAGGAAAGTGCAGCGTAATCAAATTTAACTCGCGAAGAGATTTAGATTTGTAAGGGATGGCCATAAGGCAAAGAGAATTGAGATGGGCAGGATAAGGAAGACAACTGGAATCATCATTGAGATCTCAGCTTTTCCCGCTGCATTCATCACGATATTTCGCTGATTGGCGCGCGCCTCGACGGCATGACGCGATAGAACTTCAATCAATGGTGCTCCGCGCAAGGTTGCGGTAACGATTGCATCAATAAACCTTCGGATCATGACTGATTTCACGCGACGGCCCATGGCATCTAGACAGAGATGCAATGGCTCTCCAGTTCGCACATCTGCAATAACTGTTGCAAACTCCTTCGATAATTCTCCATCAGCTGATTCCGCGATACGAAACATTGCGCTCATAGGAGTTTCACCGGCGGCTATTGCAAGAGTGAGCATTTCAACGACTGCTGGAAACTCAGCTTCAATCCTCTGGCGACGTTTCTTCACTTGGGCCGTCAGCTCTCGATCGATTAAGGCGTATACAAGAATACCTAGAACTCCGCTGACTAAAACCGATGAAAACTTAGAGTGGTTTGAGATTAAAAGTAGAACTATTGCAAGTGCAGCACTTGCAGAACAGAATCCAATTTGGCGAATTCGAAAGTTCTGATAGTCGAGTTCACTACTTTTACCTAATTCATCCAGCCGTTGATGAATGTCGCTCTTATCGCGAGTACGAGCCACGCCTGCTTTGGCTCGCTCTTCTAATACTTTAAATGGGTCGCCATCTGGGTCGAAAACAAAGAGGAGCCCTCCAGGAATAGCGAAAAGCATTGAGATGCAAATGATAGTGAACATCAACGCCCCCCTTCTTGTGCGCCAGTAAATACGCGAGGGGTCTGAGGCAACCTCCCCAATCGGTTCATCCATGCATATGCAATGGCAGTCATGACAAGACCGGCAATTAATATTGCACTGCCGGTCGGAGTTGAATATGCCGCAGCTGTACTAGGTTGAGTGGAGAGCAAAAGTAAAAGAATCCATGGGGCAGCTGCCGAAAGATGGGCAGAGTTTTTTATCCATCCATGTTTGACTTCAATTTCTCTACGAAGGGCTAGATCTTGACGAAGAAAATCTCCTAGCGTTCTAAGAATTGCTAGGAGCTCGCTTCCGCCGAGAGTTTTCGAGATCAATAACGCCTCGAAGATTTGATCACTTCCATGGTGGTGAAAGAGATCTTTTAGCTCATTGATTGCCTCACCGACATCACCATGGCGATAGAGAGAAGTGCGGAACTCCGTAAAGGCAGGCCGCAGAATTTCGGGACCGCGAGTTGCAAGACCGGCCAGGGATTCAGTCAGCGACAACCCCGATTGAATACCCGACATTAAGTGATCAATGACTTCTGGCCATGCCGAAATTAGTGCCGATTCGTTGTGGAGATTCCGGCCCCGTAATGTCACAAAAGTGATTCCTGCAACCAAAGCGCCAAAGGCGAGAGCAATTGTTAGAGCCCCTGTTGCGAGGAAAATGATTGCTATGGCGACCGATGCAAAGGCGGCGGCACGAAGTTTAATTTTCATTGGCGCCACCAGGAAGCAAGTGGAGCGCCAATTGCCATGAATTTATCGGCGTGAGGAAGTGTGCCTACGCCACGATCGTAATCGCTGCCGTTCCACAGCCACAAAGTTTCAATCTCAGCGCGATCGTTTTCATATCTGCCGGTGAGGGCAGATACCTCTTTAACTCGACGCATTCCATTTTGATCAAGGGATACATGAACAATCAAATCAAAGGCGGATGCAACTGTTGGTGCAATGAATTTGTGCGAAATATTCTCACCGGCCAGAAGGGGCAGAGTTTGGAGTTTAATAATCGCATCACGCGGAGAGTTCGCATGCAAGGTACCCATTCCAGGAAGACCGGAGTTAAGGGCGATAAGAAGATCTAAAGCCTCAGCCTCTCGAACTTCTCCGACAATTATGCGTGAGGGGCGCATACGAAGCGACTCTTTAATCAATCGGCGCAATGGAATCTCTCCCTCACCTTGCAAGTTGGCACTTCGTGTTTGCAGCGCTACAACATCGGGAAGTTGAGGACTTAGTTCAAATACCTCTTCGATAGTCACTACTCGCTCTGTGCGGGGGATCGCGCCAGCAAGTGCATT
>CANIBB010000025.1:0-9866 GCA_947465575.1 Actinomycetota bacterium
AGTGCATTATCAAAAGCGTTAACAGGGCCGTTTCCTGTGCCGTTACAGATCATCTTTTTACCTAAAGCAACGACAGTGACTTCGGCCTTCGTCACAATACTTTGATCTTCTGCGCGCTCTACAGTTGTTAGCCAGTGTTCGATTGTGAAGAAGGATGGACGTTTTCCGCTCATCTCTTCATGAACAAGAAGTTCGAAAGATGCATCGGCAGCTTCAAATGTAAAGCCGCGTGACTCCATATCTTTTACGCGATCGACAATGCGTCCGATGAGTTCTTTATCTCCGCCAAGATCTACGCCGAGCTCTTGCGACTTTAATTCAATCGATGCGCGACCAGCCATGTCAGACACCAACATGCGCATGTCATTTCCAACTGATGCTGGATCTTCGTGCTGATATAGCGATGGATCGACTTTGATTGCACTGGCGTGCAGGCCGGCCTTGTGAGCAAAAGCAGAAACTCCAACGTAGGGTTGACGCGCACTCGATGAGACATTTGTAACTTCAGCGATTGCATGCGAAATACGGAAGGCCTCGCGCAGTGAATCCTTGGGCAAAACTAATTGATGCTTCTTTAACTCTAAGTTAGCAATAATCGTGACTAGGTCGGCATTACCAGTGCGCTCACCATAACCATTGAGCGTGCCCTGCACATGAGTAGCACCTGCTGCGATAGCGGCCATTGAGTTAGCTACTGCGCAACCTGTGTCATTGTGGCAGTGAATTCCTAAGCGGGCCGAGCTTGCAGTAAGAACATCATGGACAACTTGTGATAATTCATCGGGCAACATGCCGCCGTTTGTGTCGCAGAGAGCAATGACATCGGCGCCGGCTTCGGCGGCAACGCGCACAACTTCTAGGGCGTAGGCACGGTTATTGCGATATCCATCAAAGAAGTGCTCGGCATCTAAAAATACGCGTTGGCCTTCGGCGATTAAATGTGTAACTGAATCGCGAATCATCTCTAGGTTTTCATCCAGTGATGTTTTGAGCGCTAAATCAACGTGGCGATCAAAGGCTTTTGCAACCAGCGTTACTGCTGGTGCGCCACTATCGCGAAGTGCACCGAGGAGAACATCATCGGCAGCTTTAACATTCGGGCGACGAGTAGCACCGAATGCTACAAAGGTTGCATTTCTTAAAACTAATTCCTTCTTGGCGCGAGCAAAGAACTCAGTGTCCTTCGGATTTGCTCCGGGCCATCCACCTTCAATAAAACCAACGCCTAAATCATCTAAGTGGCGTGCGATAGCTAACTTGTCATGGACGGAGAGATTAAGACCCTCTTGCTGCGCGCCATCGCGCAACGTTGTGTCGTAGATATGAAATGCATCAGAGGTTGGCACTAGCAGACCTTCTGTACCCAATTATGTGTGTCAGCGATTGTTCCATGCTGAATTCCTAGCAAGTGATTGCGAATCTGCATTGTGATGGCGCCGGGTTGTCCATCCCCGGTAACCCATGTTCCCATCGTGCTCTTTGCCTGTCCCACTGGTGAGACAACAGCTGCGGTACCGCATGCAAAGATCTCAGTAATCTCACCGCTTTCTACACCGTTACGCCAATCATCGATGCTGAGCATTACCTCTTCAGTTTTATATCCAAGATCTTTCGCCACAGTTAAAATCGAATCGCGAGTAATACCTGGAAGTAGAGTTCCAGTAAGTTTTGGTGTAATCACCGTTGCATCTGAACCTTTGCCTTTAACAAAGTAGAGGTTCATGCCACCCATCTCTTCAACCCATTTGCGCTCTACGGCATCAATCCAGACCACCTGATCGCAGCCCTCTTTAAAGGCGGCTTTCTGTGCAACCAATGATGCCGCGTAGTTTCCTCCACACTTAGCCTCACCCGTGCCACCGAGTGCTGCACGAACATACTCAGTTGAGATCCAGACTGATACGGACTTCGAAGGATCAAAGTAAGCACCTGCCGGTGTTGCAATCAACATATATGTCGCCTTATTGGATGGTCGAACACCCAAACCAACTTCAGTGGCAAACATAAATGGACGAAGATATAAAGACTCTCCCACTTTATTAGGTACCCAGCCGGCATCTTGTTTTACCAAAACGTCGATGCTTTCTATAAATTGCTCTTCACTCATTTCTGGAAGAGCTAAACGGGCTGCCGACTTTGCAAAGCGCTTGGCATTTGCCGTTGGGCGAAAGAGTGCAACCGAACCATCGGGTTGGCGATAGGCCTTTAAGCCCTCAAAAATCTCCTGCCCATAGTGAAATACTGCCGTTGCGGGATCTAGTGATATCGGTCCATAAGGTTTTAACTCGGGCTCACTCCAGCCGTCTTTCTCACTCCACTCGCAAACAACCATGTGATCGGTGTAGTACTTACCAAATCCACCCTCGGCAACGAGAGCATCGCGTGTAGCAGCATCTTTAGCATTCGGGTTGAGTGTTATTTTCATAGTTATAACGCTGCGACTAGCGCATCTCCAATTTCATTAGTACTTCGTTTTTTGTCTCCACGCACTAATAAATCTGCCGCTACGGCACGCTCAACATCTCGCGCAGCATCATTAAAACCTAAGTGGTTAAGCATCATCGCAACCGACATGATTGTCGCCGTTGGATCGGCGATGTTCTTGCCGGCAATATCAGGGGCTGAACCATGAACGGGCTCGAACATTGATGGGAATTTTCCAGTTGGATTGATATTGCCTGAAGCTGCAAGGCCGATACCACCGCAGATAGCTGCAGCTATATCGGTCAAAATATCGCCAAATAAGTTATCGGTAACGACGACATCAAAGCGCTCGGGGTTAGTTACAAAGAACATAGAAGCCGCGTCTACGTGTAGATAATCAGTTGTGATACTTGGATACTCTTTAGCGACTTCGTTAAAAGTACGGGTCCATAATCCACCTGAGCGGGTTAATACATTGTTTTTATGTACCAGAGTAAGTTTCTTGCGATCTCGCTTTAGTGCACGCTCAAAGGCATCACGGATTACACGCTCAGCGCCCCGGCGAGTATTTAAACTCTCTTCCGTTGCAATCTCAGCATCGGTACCTTCAGCTAGAACTCCACCTGCGCCAACGTATGGGCCTTCCGTTCCTTCGCGCACAACAATAAAATCAATAGGTGCTTTAGTTGCAAGTGGACCGGTAACTCCTGGCATCAACCGCGCGGGGCGCAAATTAACGTAGTGATCAAAGGCAAAGCGCAGTTTCAATAGAAGCCCGCGCTCCAGAACTCCACTTGGCACTGTTGGATCTCCAACTGCCCCAAGCAAAATAACATCGGCCTTTGCAATCTCGGCCAACGTGGCATCGGGCAGAACTTCTCCCGTACGGTGCCAGAAGGCTGCGCCTAAATCAAAGGCGGTTCGTTTAAATTCGATGTCGTATTTCTTAGACACGGCATCTAAAACCTTTAGACCCTCGTTAACAACTTCAGGTCCGATTCCATCGCCTGCGATAACGGCTAAATTAATAGTTTTCATTTAATCCACCAAAACAACTGCGCGAACGGATTCGGCACCTGTCTCTCTCTTTATCGTCGCCAAAAGCTCATCGCTCACATCTGAATCAACAGATAGAGCCATAAGCGCTTTACCGCCGGCGGCACTGCGTGCAACCTGCATTGCGGCAATATTGATTTTTGCTTGGCCTAATGTATGACCAACCGTTCCAATTACTCCAGGCTGATCGACATAGCGCAAGAAGAGAATATGTGCAGTTGGTGCAAGGTCAAGTGAGAAGGTGTCAATTCCAATAATCTTTTGCGTCTGTTTAATTCCCATGAGCGTTGCATCTACGGTAATTGACTTGCCACTTCCAGTTGCCGCGTGCAGAGATATCATTGAGCGATACTCAGCACTATCAGCTGTGGTTGTTACATTTGAAGTCATTCCACGTTCTGTGGCTAATCCAGGAGCGTTGACATACGTAACTTCTTCGGCGCCTACGGCAATTAATGCACCTTTAAGTGCGCTAATCGCAAGAATGGATGAGTCGTGTACTGAAATCTCGCCACGAACTTGAATATCCATGTGCACTGGAACTTCACCCAGAAGTTCGGTTGCAATCTGTGCCATTTTTTCAACGAGCGGCAGTGAAGGTCGAATCTCTTGGGCAATAACGCCGCCTTTAACGTTGACAGCATCGGGTACAAGTTCACCGGCTAGGGCTTTTCGAACCGATACAGCAACGGCAACGCCCGCACGCTCCTGTGCCTCATCTGTTGATGCACCTAAGTGAGGTGTAGCGATTACGTTATCTAATGTAAATAATGGCGAGTCAGTACAAGGCTCTGTTGCAAATACATCTAAACCAGCACCGGCGACTCGGCCTTCTCGGATTGCATCGTAGAGCGCAGCTTCATCTAATACTCCACCACGTGCAGCGTTAACAATGCGCACTGCCGGCTTAACCTTCTTCAATGCTTCAACGCCAATCAAATTGGCAGTCTCTTTCGTTTTAGGTAAGTGAATCGTAATGAAATCGGAGGTACGTAGTAGTTCATCGAGATCGACGAGCTTTACGCCAAGCTGTGCCGCGCGCGCTGGCTGCAAATATGGATCGTAGGCAATGACATTCATGCCAAAGGCCTGCATGCGTTGGGCTACTAACTGTCCGATGCGCCCGAAACCAATGATGCCAAGAGTCTTTTCAAAGAGTTCAGCGCCGGTAAATTTAGAGCGTGCCCACTTGCCGTTTCGAAGTGCAGCGTGAGCCGGTGAAATAAAACGTGCAGATGCAAGCAGTAAAGAGATTGCAAGTTCAGCGGCACTGACAATATTGGAAGTTGGCGCGTTGACAACCATCACGCCGGCAGCAGTGGCCGCGGCAATATCGACGTTATCTAGGCCAACTCCAGCTCGAGCAATTACTTTCAAGCCCTTGGCTGCGGCAATTGCTTCTGCATCCATTTTAGTTGCAGAGCGAATTAATACTGCGTCAACGCCATTTGCAAGGACAGCTAACAACTCGGTGCGGTTAGCCCCGTCGCAGTTAACTACGTCAAAATCTGGGCCCAACGCATCTAGCGTCGCTGGGCTTAACTCTTCTGCAATTAAAACAACGGGTTTAGCCACGCGCCACGCTGCCCTCTTTGAAATCATCGCCCTTTGAGGTTTTTATCCATGAAAACATCTTGCGAAGTTCGCGACCAACGACCTCGATTGGGTGAGCTTCGCCCTTGGCACGGAGCGCCTTGAACTCAACTGCGCCAGCCTCTTGATCATCAATAAAGCGCTTAGCAAATACTCCATTTTGAACATCGGCAAGAACGGCCTTCATATTCTCTTTTACACGTGGATCAATAACACGTGGACCTGAAACATAATCACCGAACTCGGCAGTATCAGATACTGACCAACGTTGCTTCGCAATTCCGCCCTCGTACATCAAATCAACAATGAGTTTAAGTTCGTGCAAGCACTCAAAATATGCAACCTCTGGCTGATATCCGGCTTCGGTCAAAACTTCAAAACCATACATAACTAGTTGTGATGCGCCACCGCATAGAACCGACTGCTCACCGAATAGATCGGTCTCAGTCTCTTCAGTAAAGGTTGTTAAAATTCCGCCTGCGCGTAAGCCGCCAATAGCTTTTGCATAGGAAAGTGTAAGTGGCCAAGCACCGCCAGTTGCATCCTGCTCAACTGCAACGATAACTGGAACTCCACGGCCTGCAGAGTATTCACGACGGACGATGTGCCCTGGACCCTTAGGTGCAACCATGCAGACATCAACATTTGCACTTGGCTTGATGTATCCATAACGGATATTAAATCCATGACCAAAGAACAGTGCATCGCCATCTTTAAGGTTAGGAAGAATTGAATCGGTATAAATATGGCGCTGAACGTGGTCAGGAGCCAAGATCATTATGACTGTTGCCTCTTTTACAGCCTCGGCAACGCTAACTACGCGCAGGCCTTCAGCCTCTGCCTTTGCCTTTGATGCTGAGCCATCTTTTAAACCAACGCGAACATCGACACCGCTATCGCGCAAGCTAAGTGCGTGAGCATGTCCCTGTGAGCCATAACCGATAATCGCAACTTTGCGACCCTGGATGATGGATAGATCGGCATCCTCTTCGTGATACATCGTTGCTGCCACGGTATTTCTCCTTTAGTTCTGATAATCGGGTTGGGTGTCATGGACTGCTGGTGCTGGGCTATTCGGAACTACTTCCTTAATTGCAATTACATTGATTAACTTGTCCAGCTGAGTAATTACTTGCTCAAGAGCATGACCTTCTAGGTTAACCACTATCTCCATTTTAGAGGTCTCAGGGTCACTAGTTGGACCAACCGATAAGCGCTCAATGTTGAAGGCACGGCGCGCAAATAGGCCGGCAACGCGGGCCAAGACGCCAGGTGAGTTTTCGACGATTACTTCGAGGGTGTGTTGGGCCATTTTAGAGCTCCTGTGAATCCCAGTCGGGCGCGGTCTCTCGCGCAATCATGATGTCATCATTAGATGTTCCGGCTGCAACCATTGGCCACACCATTGCATCGCGATGTACTCGGAAATCAACTACCACTGGCTGATTATTAATACTCATTGCTTTTTCAATCGTTGCATCGACATCTTCGGGGCGATCACAACTTAAGCCTACGCAGCCCATCGCCTCTGCCAACATTGGAAAGTTAGGTACGCGCTTTGATTCAAGGCTTGTATTTGAATAGCGACCTTCGTAGAACAGGGTCTGCCACTGACGCACCATGCCGAGTGATTCGTTGTTGATAATTGCAACTTTAATTGGAATGTTGTTGAGCGCGCACGTTGTTAACTCTTGGTTAGTCATCTGGAAACAACCATCGCCATCGATCGCCCATACGGTTGTATCTGGCGCTCCAACTTTTGCGCCCATCGCGGCAGGAACTGCATAACCCATCGTGCCGAGGCCTCCTGAGTTAAGCCATGTGCGTGGATTTTCATATGAGATAAATTGTGAGGCCCACATTTGATGTTGACCAACACCAGAGGCGAAAATCGCCTGTGGTCCAGAGATTTTTCCTAAGCGCTCGATTACATACTGAGGTGAGAGCGAACCATCTTTAGGTGTGTCATAACCCAATGGATACGCCGACTTCAACGAGTTCATTTGGCGCAGCCAAGAAGTTAGATCAGGGCGGTTCTTGGCCAGTGCTGCTTTAAGGGCTGGAATCAGCGCCGACATCGTATGGTGCAAATCTCCAAGTACTGCAACATCGGCAAAGCGATTCTTACCGATTTCAGCTGGATCAACATCGGCATGAATAACCTTTGCATTAACTGCAAAAGTTGAAAGCTTTCCAGTTACACGATCATCAAAACGTGCACCGAGAGTAATAAGTAAATCTGATTTTTGAAGTGCAGTAACGGCGGCAACGGTGCCATGCATTCCTGGCATTCCAAGATGCAATGGGTGACTATCTGGAAACGCACCGCGTGCCATGAGTGTCGTAACAACTGGAGCTCCCAGTAATTCAGCAAGTGCCAGTAATTCACGTGAAGCATTTGCTTTGATTACTCCGCCACCAATGTAGAAGACTGGTTTGCTAGATTGCGCGATTAAATCAGCGGCATCGAGAATTGCCTGTGCATCAGGTGCAATCTTTGGTTGATAGCCTTTGAGTGAGACCGATGTTGGATACTTAAAATCAGTCATCTTTTGCAACGCGTCTTTTGCGATATCAACGAGAACTGGGCCAGGTCGCCCAGAGCTTGCGATATGAAAAGCCTCGGCAACTGCGCGAGGAATATCTGCAGGATCTGTAATCAAATAACTATGTTTTGCAAATGGCATTGTGATGCCACGAATGTCGGCCTCTTGAAAAGCATCGGTACCAATTGCAAGGGACGGAACTTGTCCAGTGATTGCAACAACTGGAACTGAATCCATTGCCGCATCGGCAAGTGGTGTTACAAGATTTGTAGCTCCTGGTCCAGACGTTGCGATGCATACGCCAACGCGACCAGTTACTTGGGCATAGCCAGTTGCAGCGTGACCAGCACCCTGTTCATGGCGGACGAGAATGTGACGAATTGAGCTAGAGAAGAGTGGGTCATAAACCGGCAAAACTGCACCGCCAGGAATTCCAAACATCACATCGACGCCAGCGGCCTCTAATGATGCGACGAGGGAGCTTGCTCCATTCATCTGACTCATTGTCCATTCTCCTTCCGTGCTTTAAGTAGCGATTAAATGAAAAAACCCCCAGATTAACTGAGGGTAGCGCGCGATCGAATTGCTAGATCACGCGCTTTTAAATCACCACTGACTGTGTAAACATGGGCTTATTCTCCAACAGCTTTGCACGTGAGTCAAGGTGTGAGATGCACATCTCACAATCTGAACAGATCTAGTCGCAGACCGCGCCCTTAGATGCCGAGCCGACCAACTTTGAGTATTTATGGAGGACTCCGCGGGTGTATTTATGGGTCAAAGGCTTCCAGCCAACTTTGCGGGCCTCTAGCTCCTTGGCATCTACAAGCAGATCCATCGTTCGATTAGTTATGTCGATTCGGACGATATCTCCATCTTTTACAAATGCGATCGGACCGCCATCAACGGCCTCAGGTGCAACATGGCCAACACATAGACCCGTTGATCCACCAGAAAAACGTCCATCGGTTAAAAGTAGAGTCGATTTACCAAGGCCAGCGCCTTTGATTGCACCGGTGATCATCAACATCTCGCGCATTCCAGGTCCGCCCTTTGGACCTTCATAGCGAATAACTACGACATCTCCAGCTTGAATCGTTCCGTTTTCAAGGGCATCCATCGCCGCTTGTTCACGTTCAAATACTCGGGCTGGGCCCTCAAATGATTCAATTCCGATTCCAGCGGTTTTGCACACTGCGCCCTCGGGCGCCAATGAGCCGCCCAAAATAGTGATTCCCATGTCCGTTGATAGTGGCTTGGAAGCGGCACGCAAAATTTCGCCATCCGGATCTGGTGGATTTATGTCGGCCAAGTTTTCTGCCATCGTCTTGCCAGTCACAGTTAAAACATCGCCGTGCAACATTTTGGCATCGAGCAAGGCTTTAAGAATTACCGGCACTCCCCCGATTTTATCCATGTCGCTCATTACAAAACGACCAAAAGGCTTTAAGTCGCCAAGTAAAGGAACTTTTGAACCGATGCGATGGAAATCATTAAGGGATAAATCAACGTCGGCCTCATGTGCGATTGCAAGTAAATGCAGAACTGCATTCGTTGAACCACCTAGCGCCATCAAAATTGTGATTGCATTTTCAAAAGCCTGCTTTGTTAAAATATCGCGCGTTGTGATACCTGCGCGGATTAGTTCAACAACGGCCGCTCCTGATTTAACTGCAAAGGCATCACGTCGACGATCAACCGCGGGAGGCGCGGCCGATCCTGGAAGTGATAAACCAATTGCCTCACCAATACTTGCCATGGTGTTCGCGGTAAACATTCCACCGCATGCACCCTCGCCTGGGCAGATTGCTCGCTCGATTTGATCAACGCGCTCCTGCGTAATTAATCCCCGTGCGCATGCGCCGACAGCTTCAAAGGCATCAATAATCGTGACATCTTTGCCATCGACCTGTCCCGGCAAAGTAGATCCTGCATAAACAAAAACACTTGCTACATCAATGCGTGCAGCGGCCATCATCATGCCGGGAAGTGATTTATCACAACCCGCAAAAGTAACCATTCCATCGAGGCGCTCAGCCTGCATAACCGTCTCGACTGAATCGGCGATTACTTCGCGCGAAACTAATGAAAAGTGCATTCCCTCATGGCCCATCGAAATACCATCAGAGACTGAGATTGTGCCGAACTGCATCGGAAAGCCACCGGCATCGATAATGCCTTGACGCGAGGCTTTTGCTAAACGATCGAGAGATAAATTACAGGGTGTTATCTCATTCCATGAGGATG
>CANIBB010000026.1:0-9799 GCA_947465575.1 Actinomycetota bacterium
AGATGTGGAGTACTAATGAAGGTCATGGCCCAAATGGGCATGGTGATGAATCTCGATAAATGCATCGGGTGTCATACATGCTCAGTAACGTGCAAGCAGGCGTGGACTAATCGCACCGGACTTGAGTACGCATGGTTTAACAACGTTGAAACCCGGCCAGGCCAGGGTTACCCACGTGGTTATGAGGATCAAGCCAAGGCCAAAGGTGGTTGGGTTCGCACTCCGCGAGGCCGACTCCGTTTAAAGGCCGGCAGCCGCGCCCGTCGCCTACTCTCAATCTTTTCAAATCCCCGCATGCTCAACATCAAGGATTACTACGAGCCTTGGACATATGAGTACGACAATTTAATCACCGCACCTCTTGGGCAACAGACACCTGTTGCCCGCCCTAAGTCACTCATCACTGGCAAGCCTATGAAAATCGAATGGTCGGCTAACTGGGATGATGATTTAGGCGGAGGACCTGAAAATATTGAAAAGGATCCAATTCTTAAGAAACTCGCCGAAGATGTAACAACTAAAGTGAAGTTAGCTTTCGAGCAGACATTTATGTTCTATCTGCCCCGTATCTGCGAACACTGCTTAAATCCTGCATGTGTTGCTGCATGCCCATCGGGTGCGATGTATAAGCGTGCCGAAGATGGAATTGTTCTAGTTGATCAGCAGCAGTGTCGTGGTTGGCGTATGTGTGTTTCCGCCTGTCCATACAAGAAGGTCTATTTCAACCATAAAACTGGAAAAGCTGAAAAATGCACACTCTGCTATCCACGTTTAGAGATTGGTCTTCCAACGGTCTGCTCTGAGACATGCGTTGGCCGTCTGCGCTACTTGGGGCTATTTCTCTACGATGCTGATCGTGTTGCAGAGGCTGCAGCAACTGAAAATGCGAAAGATCTTTATCAAGCCCAACTCGATCTCATGCTAGATCCACATGATCCAGCGGTTCTTGCCGCAGCTCGTGCCGAAGGAATTCCAGAGGATTGGTTAGTTGCAGCTCAAAACTCACCTGTCTATAAATTGGCAAAGGTATACAAGATCGCACTTCCTCTTCACCCTGAATATCGCACAATGCCAATGGTTTGGTATGTACCTCCACTTTCACCGATTGTTGATGTACTCACTGAAACTGGTCACGACGGCGAAGATGCCGGCAATTTATTTGGTGCCATTAATGCACTGCGTATCCCACTTGCCTATCTTGCCGAACTATTTACAGCAGGTGATACCGAGTTGGTTGAATCCACACTTCGTAAGCTTTCAGCGATGCGCTCTTATATGCGCGATATCAACTTAGGGCGCGAGCCACGACCTGAGATTCCTGAGGCAGTTGGAATGGATCAAGAGTCTATTTACGAGATGTATCGACTACTTGCGATTGCAAAGTATGAAGATCGTTACGTAATCCCTGCAGCCCACACTGAGCAAGCTAAGGATCTTGAAAACATGGGGCAGAGTTCAGGATGCTCTCTTGATGGCGTTGACCTTGGACCAAACTCCGGGCCTTTTGGTCAGGCATCGGGAAATCCAGTCCCTGTCACAATCGAGAACTTTCATATTATGAAAGATAGGCAAACAAAGTGAGCAAGGAGATCGCCCGCGCAATCGCATCACAGTGCCTTATCTATCCAGAGCAGGCATTTATTGATCGATACGATGAATTAGTAGAACTGGCAAGTAAATTAGAGCCAAAACTGCGCAATCCATTACTTGTCTTTTTGAAAACCGCCTCGAAGATGCCTCTTAATAAACTGCAAGAGCATTACGTTGAAATCTTTGACATGCGCAGAAAGTGTTCACTATTTCTGACTTCGTGGACTCATGGAGATACACGAAACCGTGGAATGGCTTTGGTCTACTTCATTGAAATCTATAAACAGTGCGGCCTTCTGTTAAGTCCAGAAGAGTTGCCAGATCATTTGGCGGTCGTACTTGAGTTTGCTGCATTGGAAAATCCACGAGAGGGAGATTTGCTACTTGGTGAGCACCAAGCACCCATTCTTCTGATTAGAGATGCCTTGCAAAAAAGCGGCTCAATCTATGCCGGTGTTTTAGATGCTGTTGTTGAGTCATTGCCGGAAATGACTCCAGAGATTGAGGCTCGGGCAAAGGCCTTGGCAATCACAGGACCGCCAAAAGAGTTTGTTGGTTTAAGCGGCGCAGTCGCTGTGGCGCTAGAGCCGTTTTCACCCCATAAAGATTTCTCATTAGAGGGAGTATCACGATGAGTTCTACAAATATTCTTCTATGGTCGGTACTTCCGTACATCGCCATCTCATCTTTTATAATCGGCCTAGTTTGGCGTTTCAAGTATGACAAATTCAACTGGACAACGCGTTCATCCCAGATCTACGAAGGTAAGTTATTGAGTATTGCAGGACCGCTCTTTCACTTAGGTCTCTTCGCCGTAATCGGGGGTCATATCGTTGGTCTACTTGTTCCCCAGACTTTCACCGATGCCATTGGCTTAAGCCACGAGGCTTATCACCTTGGTGCAGTAACCATGGGTGGTGCTGCCGGTATCGCAACACTTGTTGGAATTACACTTTTGATTTATCGGCGCAGAACAACTGCCATGGTCTTTGCGCAAACAACTAAGAACGATAAGACAATGTACGTATTTCTTGTTGCAACGTTATTAGCAGGAAGTGCAGCGACGCTCTCTAGTGCTGGAGTTATAGGTGAAGAACATAACTACCGTGAAACCGTTGGCCCATGGGTTCGCTCCATTCTTACACTTAGTCCAAATGGAGAGCTCATGATGGCAAGTCCCATTGCGTTTAGAGTCCATGCAGTAATTGGAATGTCTCTCTTCATAATCTGGCCCTTTACGCGCTTAGTGCACTCATTAAGCGCACCGATTGGATATTTATTCCGTCCATCAATTGTCTATCGCACCCGTGATGGTCGCGGTGTTGCAGGTAACCGTAAAGCCCGTCCAGGGTGGGAGCGCATTAAGTATTAATAGGGTTTTGAATTTTTCATTGCTTGTACCAATCAAATCGGTGATAATGCAGCTATGAATAGTAAAGAGATCGTTGAAGAGGTTTCCGCTAGAGACATCCGACTTATTCGATTCCTTTACTGCGATCCAGCTGGGGTAATTCGTGGCAAGACGGTGCATGCATCACAAATCGCCTCAAAGATAGATGAAGGTGTTGGACTTACTCGGGCTCAAAATGCCGTTAATCTCTTTGAAGATCTAATTCAAGTCGATGGAATGGAACCGGTAGGTGAAGTTAGAATTATTCCTGACCATAAGACTTTTACAGAATTACCGTGGCTTAACCGCACGGCAAGCATGTTCAGTGATCTACGCGAACAAGATGGTAGCGAGTGGGGCGGATGTACTCGCACCGTTCTTAAACATGCGATTGCGAAAGCTCACGCCGCAGGAATTAAAGTTTTTGCAGCTTTTGAATCAGAGTTCTACTTGGCCGAAGATACTGACAATGGGCCTCAACCCTGGGCTAATGGTCCGGTCTACTCTAGTTCGGGAATGGATCGCGCTAGTGCTGTCATGGATGACATGGTCGATAATTTGACAGAGCAGGGTTTTATTGTTGAGCAGGCAATTAATGAGTACGGTCCCGGTCAACAGGAAATCGTTCTGCGCTATACGGATGCCTTAGGTGCAGCTGATCAACACTTAAAGTTCCGTGACACCATCCGTGGGACCGCTGAAGTGCAACACGGATTACACGCCTCATTTGCACCGAAACCTTTTGTTGATGGAATTGGTTCAGGGGCTCATCTGCATTTTTCACTGTGGTCACTGGATGGTAAAACAAATTTACTGCACAACCCATTGGCCCAAACCGAGATTTCTGAGGTAGGCAAGAATTTTGTTGCAGGTTTACTTGAACACATGCCAGCAGTTCTTGCACTCACTTGCCCATCTTTTGTTTCCTATCAACGCTTAAAGCCGCATTCATGGGCAGGTTCAACGATTTCTTGGGGATATGACAACCGCGAATGTGCGGTTCGAGTTGCCAGTCCATTTACTGGCCGCGAAGCCGAATCGATTAATCTTGAATTAAAAACAAGTGACGGAACGAGCAATCCCTACTTAGCTTTAGCTGCCGTTATCTTGGCAGGACTCGATGGCATTGAGAAAAAGATGACCCCACCAAAGCCGGCACATCGCGATCCTGCACTGTTAACTCCAGAACAACAACGCGAGTGCAACATCCGCCCCTTGCCAAGTAATCAACTAGAAGCGTTGGATGCTCTTGAAAAAGATGAATTGATTACCGATGGTCTTGGTGAACTCATGGCTAGATGCATATTGGCTACTCGGCGCGCAGAGCATGCGAGAGCTTTGAAGGAAGGCGACGACTGGGCTAGGTTAAATACATTTTCTACTTTTTAATCGGTATTTTCCGCCATGTGCAATTTAATTTCTCTACTTTGCCCTATTAAAATCCTGTCTTTCTGTGGGCGTCACTGGAATACTATCTCTTGTCAATAATGTAGCTACCTATATCTGTACTGAAGGGCTGGAAATATATGACTGATTCAGGAGCAAAAGGACTAATTAAAAACCTAAATATTTGGGAAGCAATTGGAATTTCAGTTGCGCTCATGGCCCCCTCCATGGCAGCAAATATTAATCCACAGGGAACGGCAACCACTGTTGGTCGCGCAGTTCCAGTCGCATTTGCATTGGCAACTATCGGCGTTTTACTTGTTGCTTATGGCTTTGTACGTCTTACTCAAAACTTCCACCACGCAGGTAGTGTGTATGGTTTTGTTGGAGCAACTACTGGCCCTCGTTCTGGCGTAGTCGCCGGCTGGGGATTAATTGGCACATACATTTTTTATGGTTGTGTGACTTCAATGGCTGCAGGAATATTCGGCGCCAAGTTCTTGGATGAAATCGGAGTCTGGAACAATCAACCAGATACGGCAGGTTTCCTAGTTGGCGCAATTGCATTGGCACTTGCATACTTCCTCGCCATCGTACCTGCTCGCAATGGAACTCGCCTGCTTCTTACCGTTGAAGCAGTAACCGTGGTACTCATTCTTATTACGGCATTCATCGTTCTTTCAAAACTCATTGGTGGCACTGCCCCTGGTGGGCTCGGTGTTGACTGGTCAGTTTTCTCAATTCCTAAAGGCACTGGCGGATCTACTGTATTTCTTGGTGTGGTCTTTGGGTTCCTCTCCTTTGCTGGCTTTGAAGCTGCAGCAACTCTCGGAGAAGAAGCAAAGAATCCACGTAAAGATATTCCACGCGCCATGCTTGGCACTGCCATTTTCGGCGGAGTTTACTTTGTATTCGTAACAGCCGTTGAAGTAATGGGCTTTGGAACTAATGATGCCGGCGTTAAGGCATTTATTAGTTCAGGTTCATTGATGGGTGACCTTGGAACCTCATATGTTGGTGCCTGGATCGGAACAATCATCACACTTGGCGCTGCAGTAAGTGCATTTGGCTGCGCATTGGCCTGTGTTGTAGGCGCATCACGTATGTTGTTTGCAATCGGCCGCGACAGTGGCAGTGTTGCATTGTCATCGATATCTTCAAAGAACGGAACTCCAACTGCTGCTACTCGCGTAATCGTGGGTGCAGTTGCTCTCATTGTTATCTTGTGGGCACTTATTGGTGGAGCAAAGCCATTTGATATCTTCCTTGGCAGCGGAGTAATTGGAACACTTATCTTGGTCGCCGTTTATGTTCTTGCAACAATCGGTGCAGTTAAGTTCCTATTCTTCTCAGGCGTTAAGCGCGCAGCATCATGGGAAATTATCATTCCGATCGCTGGTTTGATCGTCTTGATCTACACCTTGTATCGCAATGTGATTCCATTCCCAGCAAGCGGCCCATCTCGCATGTATCCAATCGTTAGCGCACTCTGGCTAGTGGTTGGATTAGTAGCGGTTTGGGCACGTCCGGCATTTACTAAAAAGCTTGGCGAAAAACTGCTAGCGGACGAAAACCTTTCAGCCGCTCGTTAATAAAACTACTATCTATAACTACTGCGGGGGATGAAATAACATATGCTAAATAATGCGAAGGTTGTTGATCTAACGATTCCACTAGGCACAGATATCATCATGTGGCCCGGGGCACCGTCACCAGAAATGGAAACGATGGTCACTGTGGCACATGATGGTTTCTTTGCTCGTAAAGTTTCGTTTTACGAACATACCGGTACGCATTTTGACGCACCATGTCATTTCATTGAGGGCAAAGCTACTGTCGATAAAATTCCGGCAAGTACACTGGTCCGCCCCGCAGTTGTTATCGATATCTCCGCAGAAGTTGGAGACAATGCCGATGCGGTTTTAACACTAGAACAAGTTAAAGCCTTTGAAGCAAAGAATGGAATAATCCCAAAGAATGCCGCGATTTTACTTCGTACGGGCTGGGAAGATTTCAACACAGATTCAGTTAAATATGCTGGCCCTGAGGGCGATCTACATTTTCCTGGTTTTGGCGCTGAGGCAGCCAAATATTTAGTAAATGAACGAGAAGCCGTGGGATTAGGAATCGACACGTTAGGCATTGACCCAGGAAATACCGTTGATTTTCCGGTTCACTCACAAATTTCACACCCCAAAGGCTTATGGCATCTTGAAAATCTTCAAAATCTCAAAGCCTTACCTCCGATCGGTTCATGGATTGTGGTTGGCGTTCTCCCACTTGTCGGAGGTTCAGGTTCTCCGGCGCGTGTAATTGCCCTCGTTCCATAATATGAATCAACCCTGGGCATTTATAGCAACATGTGATCTTGTAGGCCACGTACGTGGACGTAGTGGTCCATTTCCTAAAATTATTGAATCTGGTGAAGGTGTTGGCTGGGTACCAGCGGATCTAGCAATTAGTGCATTTGGCGCAATTGCACCAGAGAATGCATTTGGAGCGCTCGGTGATTTGCGACTTGTACCGGATGCGCAGGCAAGCGCAATATTTCCTGCAACTCACCCCGACGGCGCATCTACTCGTTTCTATTTAGCCCACCAACGCAATATTGATGGAAGTCCTTGGGCTTCATGTCCGCGTACTTTTTTAGATAGCGCTATCGACAGATTAGACAGAGATTTCGATATTCAGGTAATGGTCTCATTTGAACACGAGTTTGCACTTTCGCGCGCAGATGGAAGCGCCATCGGAGGCTTGCCTTTTGGCTTTGATGCATATCGCAATATTGATCAATTTAGCCAAGATCTACTAGCTACATTAAATGACAATGGCTTTGATCCCGAAACTTTTTTACCTGAATATGGCAGTGGGCAGTTTGAAGTAACTTTGGGACCAGCCCCGGCAAAAGTTGCTGCAGACCGCGCCATTATCCTGCGCGAAATCGTTAGGGACACTGCAAAGCGTTTTGAATTAATTGCAACTTTTGCACCACTTCTTGGCCCGGATCTCGTCGGAAATGGAGTTCACGTACACATCTCTCTGTGGCGAAACGGCTCTCCTATTACTTATGCTAAATCTCGCCCGGGAAATCTCTCTGTTGAGGCCGAAGCGGCATGTGCTGGAATCCTAGAACATGCCCGTGCAATCGTGGCATTAACTGCACCAAGCCAAATCTCATTTTTTCGATTGCAGCCTCATCGCTGGAGTGCTGGTGGAATCTGCGTCGCCAAACAAAATCGCGAAGCGCTGCTTCGAATCTGTCCACAAGTGACGATTAAATCTAGCGATGTCACAAAGGCATTTAACTTCGAGTATCGCGCTGCCGATGCGACTGCAAATCCTTGGATTGTCCTGGGCACTTTGATTTACGCGATGCATGAAGGCTTGAGTAGCAAACTTTCAATCCCTCACGTTATCGATGAAGAGCTAGAGCAGGCAGCAAATGTCGTAGCGATGCCTTCATCGCTAGAGGAGGCGCTTGCCGCACTTGATAGTGATGAAACCGTCAAGAGCTGGTTTGATCCGGTATTACTTCAAACATTTATTAGTATTAGAGCCAGTGAAGAACAAGAGCTACACTCATTAACACCCGAAGAAAGGTGTGCTCGTTATGCAAGCGTCTACTGAGGCCCTTAGAGAACATATCGAAGAACTCAAACTCATTGACCATCATGTTCATGGGGTCGTGCGCGATAATCCTTCGGTAGAACATTTTTCTAATATGATCACTGAATCTGATCGCACCCCGAAAAGCCTTAATGAAGCCCTTGATACTCAGGTGGGTTTTGCTGTTCGACGTTGGTGTGCACCGCTACTTGGCTTAGAAAAACATGCAAGCGCCCATGATTACTTCGCACGGCGCATTGAACTAGGCGCCGAAAAAGTAAACCATACACTTCTAAAAGCTGCCAAGATTGATCACTACTTATTGGAAACTGGCTTTAAAGGCGATGAGATTCATGGAATCGAGGGAATGCAGAAACTGACTGGCGCAAAGTTTGATGAGATTTTGCGATTAGAAACTTTGGCTCAGGCCCATGCCGAGAAAAGTGGCACTACCGCGCAGAACTTTCCTTCAACATTTGCCACATATTTATCTGAAAGAGCCAAAACCGCAGTTGGTTTAAAGACTATTGCTGCATATCGCATTGGATTAGATTTTGATCCCAAGCGCCCTGAAGGTCCGGAGCTTCAAAAAGCTCTAGATAGATGGTTTGCAGATATTGATTTAGGAAATGACTCACGCATCAGTGATCCCGTTCTAATCCGACACATCATCTGGGCTGGAATTGATCTTGGTCTACCAATCCAATTTCATATTGGGTACGGGGATCCAGATTTAAATCTACACAAATGCGACCCACTACTGATGACAGAGTTAATCCGCATTACTGAGAAGCTCAACGTTCCAATTCTTCTTCTTCACAACTACCCTTATCAACGCAATGCTGGTTATTTGGCGCAGATGTTTCGAAATGTTTACTTGGATGTTGGCTTAGCCATCAACTATTCAGGCGCACGATCACCTGCAATCATTGCTGAATCATTGGAGCTTGCCCCCTTTAGCAAGATCCTGTTTTCTTCCGATGCTTGGGGCCTGCCGGAACTCACATATTTAGGAACACGTTTATTTAGAAATGGTCTCTTTGAAGTTCTGAGCGATTGGGTTGATAAAGGAGAATGGTCGCTTGACGATGCAAAGCATGTCTGTGACTCGATAGCCTTTAAAAATGCTCGTACAGCCTATTCGCTTAAATAGGCTGCAGTAAAGGTTGCCTTGTGAGAGCTCTTTAATAAAAAACCCGCGAACCGATATGGTCCGCGGGTTTTTTAGTAAAGAGATTAAATACGCTCTCCAGTAACTGAGCTAAACAAGTGCACTGCATTTGGATTTGCAGTAACTGCGACTGTCTCGCCCGGCTTTGGAGGATTCTTTGGATCCCAACGCACGATGATCTGTGCGCCTTCATCGCCTGCATTAGCAAACTTAACGTTTGTATCGGCTGGCTTTCCATAAACGAAGGCATCCGATCCAAGCTCTTCAACAACTTCGACCATTACGTGGAAGCCATCACTTGCTGGAGTAAAGCCCTCTGGGCGAACGCCAACAGTGATCTCGTTTCCAGCTGATGCTGGAACTGCGAGGCCAAGATTTCCAAGCATTGCCTTGCCATTAACGATTGGAGCGTTAAGTAAGTTCATTGCAGGGGAGCCGATAAAGCCAGCAACGAAAGCATTTGCTGGATTGTCGTAAAGATTACGTGGTGTATCTACCTGCTGTAGCAAGCCATCTTTAAGTACTGCTACGCGATCACCCATAGTCATAGCTTCGACCTGGTCGTGTGTTACGTAAACAGTTGTGATTCCAAGGCGGCGCTGCAGTGCAGCGATCTGTGTACGAGTTGCAACACGCAACTTCGCATCAAGGTTTGA
>CANIBB010000027.1:0-9771 GCA_947465575.1 Actinomycetota bacterium
CTTCATCACCGAGAATCATTGGCATCGGGGTCGCATGCGATCCATCGTAAGCGTGAAGACATGAGTGACATACTCCAGATGCAAACATCTTGACGCGCACTTCACCCTGACGGGGAGCATCGACATTTACCTCAGTCATCTGCATCTTCTGTTTCGCTTCAGTTAATACGGGGACATTCATCGTTAAAATCATCTAACTACCACTCTCTGTGTTCTTTGACTGTTCGAGTTCTTTGACTGCTCTCGTGAGCATACCTCTACGCCTCTAGCGTTGAAAGGTACCCAGAGCAATAAAACACCAGTAATTCAACCTAAATTGCCACACTTTCTCAGGATGCGGAAAGCGGCCTCTATAGAGAAAAGCGCTTTTCACCTATAATTCAACAATGACACTGGAAGCTTTTTTAGATGTAAAACTTTCAGAGCGGATTATTGATTCCAGATATAAAGGTCTTCCAGAAAAGGCTCAAGGGCAGAGCTTCAAGAGTTTTTTAGAAAGTAAACCAAATCTATTTACTTCTGAATTTCGCTTCCCAATTGCAACATTGAGAAAATCGGCCCTCGATCACAATTTAATGAGGATGGCTGCTTATTGCAGAGAGATTGGCGCCTCGCTGGCACCTCACTTGAAAACTACGATGTCCCCACAAATAGCGAAAATGCAGATGGACCATGGAGCCTGGGCTCTGACTCTTGCCAACTTTGCACAAGCCAAGATCTTTCTGGACTTTGGTTTTAAACGCATAATCATCGCTAACGAGATTGTGGATAAAGGAACTATTCGCGAAATAGCTGCTATCAATTTTGGCGATCAAAGGGAGATCATCTTTTATGTTGACTCCCTCGCCGGCCTTTCGATTATAAGTGAAGCTTTAGAAGGCCTGACTCAATCAAAGTTACTTTTATTAATAGAGATTGGAGTACAAGGGGGTAGAGGTGGAATCCGTGACAATCAAGATGCCGTTGTCCTCGCACAGGAAATTGCGAAAGACTCCCGTTTATCGCTATTAGGAGTTTCCGGATTTGAAGGAGTTGTCCCGGGCGGCGGGCGCTCGGATGATGGACAACTGAAAGTTGCAGAGTTTTGCAAGAAAATAGTTGAGGCAGCGCAATTAGTTGAACCCTTTGTTAGTCAAGAGAAGATTATTCTGACTGCAGGAGGAAGCAACTATTTTGATGTCGTCTCTCGGGAATTTGCAAAGTACAGCAAACCCTTTCACATGGTCTTGCGCAGTGGGGGATACATAACCCATGACCATGGGGCCTATTTCAATAACTATCCTTTCCTCGGGCTTCCCCCTACACAACAACTTTTGCCAACAATTGAGCTATGGGCACAGGTTTTAACATCTCCAGAGCCAGGAGTGGCGATTTTGAATCTTGGAAAGAGAGATGTTGGCATTGATGTCGATAATCCATTTCCCTTGAAGAGATTCCACAGAGAGCTATTGCCGATTGAGGGCAGGATTGATCACCTCAATGATCAACACGGTTATCTCTATTTCCCGGCAAATCAGCAGATTGCGGTGGGGGACTTAGTGAACCTAGGAATCTCTCATCCTTGCACGACCTTCGATAAATGGAGACTCTTCGCATTAGTCGATGACAATTATGACGTGGTAGACCTTATTCACACTTTTTTCTAGAGAAAACAACAAGAAACAAGAAAGAGGAGCTATGAGTTCAGATTACTTCTTCGCAAAGAATGCACCACCTCCGGGAGGCTCTTACTCTCACGGTGTAGTAGCCAATGGTTTCTTATTTACCTGTGGAATGGGTCCAGTCGATCCTAGTACTGGGAAAATCGTTGCTGGTGGAATTGCTGAACAAACGCGTCAAACATTAATGAATTTGCAAGCCATATTGGCTGAGCGCGGAGCGACGTTAGATCAGGTAGTAAAAGTGACATCGCACCTACAAGATTCTCCTCGAGATTTTGCTGCCTATGACGGTGTCTACCGTGAATTTTTTAAGGCGCCATTTCCGGTTCGTACAACAGTTGGATCGCAGCTAGCGAATATTTTGGTTGAGATAGATTTGGTGGTAGCCCTGTGAGCAAAATTCAAGACAAGGATCTCTCTGGAACTGTCATGATTGTGACAGGCGCGGGCCGAGGAATTGGTCGGGATATTTCTCAGCGTGCGGCAATGTCTGGTGCACGCGTTGCACTTCTAGAAGTTGATAGAGCCACACTTAGTGAAACCGTTGAGCAGATCACCGCACTGGGCGGAGATGTTCGAGGTTATCAAGTTGATTTAGGTGTTGAGAAAGAGGTTATTTCGACCTTTGCCCAAGTGGCAAAAGATTTTGGCCGCATTGACGTTTTAGTAAACAATGCGATGACCCATGAATCAGAGGATTTGCTCCACACTACTTTGTCCATGTGGGAGAGCTCTCTGAGGGTAACTTTGACAGGAAGTTTTCTTTGCATCCGTGAAGTGCTACCCGTCATGATTGCTCAAGGTGCTGGAAATATAATTAATATCGGTACAGTAAATGCAAAGGTGATGCTGGGTAGTGATGCCTATAGCATTGCAAAGGCTGGTCTACATGCCATGACGCGCACCGTTGCGGTGCGCTATGGCCCTGCTGGAATACGGTGCAACACGGTTGTTCCTGGAACTATCGCCACAGATGCTTGGCAATCACGGGTGGATCGAAATCCTGAGGTTTTCGAAAATCTAAAGCCTTGGTATCCCGTTGGGCGAGTTGGCAAGCCAAAGGATATTTCGGAGGCGGTTTTATTTTTAGCCTCATCAAAATCTGAATGGATGAGCGGCTCGGAGCTGGTAGTTGACGGAGGCTTACTTGCAGGCCCTGCTCCCATGTTTAGAATTGTTGAAGGGTCTGATTAGCAAATGAAAGATAGATCCTTCACCGTCAGAGGCGCACAAGTAATCGATGGCTCTGGATCTAAAGCCTCACGCACCGACGTATTAGTAATTGATGGTGTTATTGCAAAAGTCGGCAGTATTTCCCGGGGCGAAGAGCAAGGCAAAGTTGTTGAAGCAGATGGTTTAACTTTGACGCCAGGCTTTATTGATTTACATTCCCACTCTGACCTTGCAGTGATTTCAGACCCTGCCCACCTGGCAAAGGTTACTCAAGGGGTCACCCTCGAAGTAGTAGGTCAAGATGGGCTTAGTTATGTACCCTCTAATGAGGAAACTCTTCATACTTTGCGAGAGCAATTATTTGGATGGAACGGCGAACCAGCAGCAGTCAAATGGAATTTTCATTCAGTTGCAGAGTACTTAGGAGAAGTTGATAAGGGATCGGCAGTAAATGTTGCTTATTTAATTCCTCATGGCACGGTGAGGATGTTAGCCCGTGGAAATGGTGCGGGCCTATCGTCGACCGAAGAACTCAATACAATGAAACGACTTGTAGAAACTGGAATGCAAGAAGGTGCTGTTGGGCTATCTGCTGGATTAACGTACACGCCAGCGATGTATGCCGACGATGCAGAGATTATTGAGCTGTGCAAAGTTGTTGCCAAATATAATGGCTATTACGCGCCTCATCATCGAAATTATGGCGCTCAATTTGTAGAAGCAGTAGATGACTGCATCGAAATTTCTCGAGCATCTGGATCGCCATTACACCTGACGCATTGTCATATGAGCGCGCCTGCAAATCATGATCGTACGGATCTTCTTTTTGACCGCTTGGCCCGTGCGCACTCCGATGGTCTCGATGTCAGTATTGATTCC
Source organism: Actinomycetota bacterium (assembly GCA_947465575.1). GTDB lineage: Bacteria > Actinomycetota > Actinomycetes > Nanopelagicales > Nanopelagicaceae > Planktophila. The sequence continues at coordinate 3,714 of CANIBB010000027.1, forward strand.
TATCCATATTTAGCTGGCTCTACCTACCTTCACGCAATGCTTCCCTCATGGGTTCAAGATGGTGGTAACAAGGCGATGAGGGCTCGTCTTACAGATCGTGACCATCGACGCAAGGTTGTTCATGAATTAACAGTAAGTGGCAGTGATGGCAATCAAGGCGGCATCATGAATTGGGAGATTGTTAAGATTGCTGGCATTGAAGTAGCCGAGCACATGCAATTTGTAGGACTTTCAATTGCAGATGGCGCAAAAATTACTAATAAACTACCGGTAGATTTCTATTTAGATTTCATTCTCAGCGAAGATTTCAAGGCTTCGTGTATTATTTTCTCTGGTTACGAACCCAATGTACGTGCAATCATGCAACACCCTCGCCACATGGTGGGTAGCGATGGAATCCTTGCCGGTAATCGCCCACACCCTCGCGGTTACGGAACTTTTGCTCGATATCTCGGCACATATGCACGCGAAGAAAAAGTACTGACTTTTGAAGGCGCTATTGCACGTATGACTGGTCGACCAGCCTCACGCCTATCCTTGAAAGATAGAGGACTCGTCAAGGCCGGGTACAAAGCCGACCTTGTCTTACTCGATGCGGAAAAAGTTCTAGATTTAGCCACATATGAGAGCCCTAAAACTCCAGCTGCAGGATTCGAAAATGTGTGGATTGATGGAGTACTAACGCTCGAAGGAGCGCGTCGTACATCCAATCTTCCAGGTAGAGCATTGAGATCTAGCAAAGCGAAGATCTAGCTACGTGAACCAATTCTTCGACATCGCGATCTCTGGACTAATTTACGATGGCCGCGGAAATACTCCTCAGCAGTTAAATATTGGAATCAAGGATGGGTTAATTGCATTTGTCGGAAAAGAAGCGATAGAGGCCGGCAGGAAGATTGATGCCACAGGTTTAGCCGTTGCACCTGGTTTTATTGATGTTCATACCCATTCAGATGTGAGTTTGTATTTAGATGGCCGCGGGCAAAGCAAAGCATTCCAAGGAGTGACTACCGAGGTGACAGGCAATTGTTCTTTTTCGGCTTTTCCTATAAATCCCGACTACAAGCAGCAACATGCAGATTTCTTGACTGGAATTGGCGATGATCGAATAGAAATTCCATGGGTAGATGTTGAAGGTTATCGGTCATGTCTTGAGGGGCAAGGAATTGCAATAAATATTGCGCCTCTGGTTGGACATGGCACCTTGCGAATTGCAGCCATGGGGCTAAAAGAAGGAGATGCATCCGAGAGTGAGTTAGAGACAATGCGATCTTTACTCAAAGAAATGTTGACTCAAGGTGCATTTGGTATGTCAACTGGCCTGACATATGTTCCTTCGCGATATGGAAGTTTTTCTGAGCTAGAGGCATTGTGTCTGGTCTTGCAATCCCAAGACAGAATTTATACTTCCCATGCAAGAGATTACGACATATTAGGCGATGATCTATTTCTAGGTCCACTCAAAGAACAAATGGCACTTGCAAGAAAAACTTTTGTGCGCATTCAATATTCGCATGCTGCAATTAATTCACCATCTCTATGGGGCTCAGCCAAGAAATGGACAGATTTTTTCCAAACGGGAATTAGTGAGGGCTTAGATGCCGCCTTTGATGTTTATCCATATGACGCTTCGAGTTCGGCCCTTACTCAATATTTGCCGGCATGGGTTCAAGAAGGTGGCGTGACAGCCATGGCCGAGCGCTTGGCCGATAAAGAAACCATGGCTCGGGCGGCAAAAGAGTTACTAGAGGGATGGTCTGCCCAAAAAATTCCATGGCTTTGGGATCGCTTCGTTTTTGCTCGGACAGATGGACTACTGGGTGTTGTACCGGGTGACTCTATTGAAGTTTCTGCAAAGAAATTAAACATGGCACCAGAGCTACTTGTTCTGGAGTTATGCAGACTTGGTGGTAATGGAGTGATGGTCGTACTTTTCTATAGAACTGAAGAGGACATGCGCACCTTTGCCAATTCTGATTACTCGATGATTTGTTCTGACGGCTCTGCCTTCCCCTTTGATCAAAAAGGTCGCCTTCCACACCCGCGCTCCTTTGGCGCTAGCGTCAGAGCCCTGGGTCGTCTGTGTCGTGAACTAGGCGATATGCCACTGGAGAGGGCGATTTTTAAGATGACTGGCAAGGCAGCCCAGCACTTTAAGATTCATGATCGCGGAACGATTGAAGTTGGCAAAGCCGCCGATATCGTCATTTTTGACCCTGCAACAGTGAAAGATATGGCGACCTTTATAGACCCTGCACAACCGCCCTTAGGGATCACGTGCGTGATTGTCAATGGAGAAATAGTTATTGAAGATGGCCAGCAAAATAAAGTGCTACCTGGAAAGGTACTGAGGGCAAAAAGCCTTACGACCAAGTAGCTTCAGGCTCAAGTGGATACATTGGCACTCGACGATTCATGTATGTGAATATTGTCAGATCTGCCGTTGATGCGCCAGGACTTGCAAGCCAGAACATTTTTTTGGCGATGGGTTCATAAGCAGGTCTTGGGGAGTGAGTTCCTTTAGCGACGATAATCTTTTGATCTAACGGTTCAATTCCAGCTGACCTAAACTGCTCTAGGGAACTCGACATCGCAGCTAGAGATGTAATAAGAATTTTATTTCCAGAATCAGTTGCAATTGCAACGCTAGGACCATCGTTGTAGAAGCGAAAACCACCGTGGGATGGTTTGGGTTCGGAATACTTTCCATCAGTGATTGCGGTAATTGTGCCTTTAATTTGAATTGGAGCACCGTGCATATCATCGGCTTTTCCACCAGTTAGGAAATCAGCGTGAGCACCGACCCCAAGGGCAATACATTTCTTAACAATGTCAGGATCGGCCAGCGCCTGCATAATTCCTGAGACGCCCATTTCTTGTGCTGCATGCAATACAAATGTTGAATCTCCTGGTGTACCAGCACCAACGTTATCGCCGACATCAAAGAGAACGACAGGCCAAGAAGTTGCTTTTTTTGCCTCCTCGAGAGCTGTCTTTATGGGAGTACCGTGGCCGTTGAGTTGTACGCGTAAACCCCAGGCAAAATCTGCAATCTCTTTTGAATACTTTTGCGCAAGTGCAGGGTCATTCTCAGTCGTTACCAAAAATGCCATACCCATCTGAGGTACATCGGCATATGGATATCCCTCTGCGATACTGACCGATAAAACTCCTGAGCGGTGTCGAACTTCATCTGCAAATCGCAGTAATCCGGCCATCGGTTCATCACTTGTGCCTTGCTGGAGGATGTTCACGATGAGCGGTGGCATCTGTAGGCAACGAGTTGGGTGGATTTCTTTTCGTAAAGTTTTGATTACGAGATCTGTACAGTGAAAGGCTTGCTCAAAGGTATCTAAATGCGGATTAGTTTGATAAATAGTCACGATATCTGCATTAGCGACAACTTTTTGCGAAACATTAGCGTGCATATCCAAAGCGGTACCAATGACGACATTCTTTCCAACCAGCTTTCGCACCTTTTCGGAGATTTCCCCGTCGGCATCTAAATATTTGTCGGAAACAGCGGCTCCATGAAGTGGCAATAAGACCGCATCCCACGGACCGTTGTCACCAATTTCTTTGAGCATCAAATCCATTATGTAATCTGTGGCTTCGACCGTCATTGGTCCCATAGGCATTAGGCGAGTGAAAATCAGAGGATGTATTTCAACATCAGATTCTTTCTTCAATCGTGCAAGCATTCCAGCAATCGTGGCCGTGGAGGTTTCGTACTCATCAACGATTTCTTGGCCAAATAGAATTCCAGATGCTTTCCATCGATCCAAAGATGCAGGAACTTTGGCAAAGGAATTTGACTCATGCTGAAATCCAGCGATCGCAATTCGTAACATGTGATGCCTCCTAATCGTTTTTGTGACTACTCAACCTCAGAAGCGAGCAGGATCGCTTTTCTTTAAGCTACGGCGCACAGAGAAGTTATCTTGTCACTAGTTTGCTATTTCTAGTCGTATCTTTTCGCATTGCGGAATTCACTTTAAAGAGTTCTTAATCCACTGCAAGTCTCGGGGCCGCATGACATCGAGCAAATAGAAATCGATATTAGAAATCCCGGATTCCCTCAAAGCCCTGATTTTCTCTTTCAGGTTTTCAGCACTGTCGTTATCTGGGTAAGCGGGTCTTAGGATCCCAATTACTTTGCCAGGGGCAAATTCGGAATAGTTTCTGGCAACGCTCTTGGCATCAGTCAATGTGTTTCGATAAATGAGTGGCTCAAAGAAATCTATGTGCTCTATGACTTGTTGCGGATCAATTCCAACAAGCCAACTCAAATCTAATGGAGAAGTCTTTTGTGAATCAATCAATGGGGATTGATCTACAAGACACGTGGTGACCCCTAGATCATTAGCAATTTTAGTTACGTCGCGATACAGGAATGCCACCGTCTCCTCACGCGTGCGCAAGTATTCAAGTATCTCCGGTCCAATGAGGTTAGCTAGAGATTCCTGGGTGACCGGTTGGCCAAGCCAAGGATCGCACTCATCGAGAAAAGGTTTCAAAGCCGAAATAATTTTCACTTTAAGGACCTTGGGATCGCCGCCACGCTTGGCGAAACGGTCACAACACGACGGGCAAAAACAGAGTGAAAAAAGGAACTCTGTTATGGGGCTGAGCTCCATAAAGAAACGTTCATGATGCTCCCCGTGCCTAGCGCCATGAAAGTGAAGTGATTCGATCATCAAGGATGAGATTCCACGCGAACACAGATCGGCACTGAGCCCGCGAACGTAGCCAGCGACTGCAGGGTTTGAAGGACATAGCTCTGAAAGAAAATGATTACCATACACATTTGTTACGGTCGCTTCAGGGTGTCGCTTACCAAGTGCAGAATTATGTAGAAATACGGCCCAAGCGTTCACTGTAAAGCTATTCGTCTGAGCCGAAGAGATTACTGAATCTAGCATCGAATTATCAAGCAGATGGTCTTCTTCGTGCGGTAGCAAAGCTCCCGATTCGTATTTGGTTAGATCAGGTTTGTAATAGTGGAAACCATCCGAGAGATATTCAAGTTGTGGACCTTGGCGCAAGAGAAAATCACGACTAGCATGGTAATTGAGCGCAAGATTGATGCCTGTAAAACCAATTTCTTGTAACTGGGGGATGACTTCCTTCGCACTTTGCCGAGAAAATGTGTAAGGAAAAGCAAAGGCATTAGATCGAGAGGATGTCACTTCACGCTTCCGGCGGTCAACCCGCTCACTAAATATTTCTGAATTGAGGAGAAAAGAATAATTACAGGAATAATCGCTATCAAGGAGCCAGCGAAGAGGTAATTCCACTGAACCTCATAGTAGCCCGTCAAAAGGGCAAGGCCTACGGAGAAAGGCTGCACCGTTGGCGATTGGGCCAGAGTGTATGCAACGACATACTCATTCCATGCAGCAATGAAAATGAATATTGATGTCGTGACAATTCCCGGTAATGCAAGTGGCAAGCAAATCTTTCGGAAGGTCTGCCAGCGAGAGCAGCCATCTATCGCTGCAGCCTCTTCGATTTCCAAAGGAATCGTTTTAAAGAAACTAGAGAGAATCCATATTGAGAATGCCAAATTAAAGGCCGTGTTGATCAAAATTAAGCCCAGGTAGGAGTTCAGTAAATGCAACTTAGTCATCTCGCGATAGATACCAATAAGCAAAGTTGTAGGTGCAAACATCTGTGTCACCAGCACAATTAGCATGAAGGCAGATCGACCACGAAAGTTATTTCTAGCTAGATAGTAGCCAGCAGGGACTGACACCAGTAACCCAAGGACCATCGTACTTAGTGAAATTATTAAAGTGTTCCGCAAGTACATAGCAAAAGGTAATTCATGGAAAACATTTATGAAGTTTGCCCAGACCCACGTTTTGGGCAGATAAGTAGGTGGCATATCGGAGATGTCACTCTTTGGCTTAAGTGCAATCAGAAACATGGCAATGTAAGGAAAAAGAAATCCAAATGAAACGCAAAATCCTACGAAAGAAAAGAAAAGTTTCGACTTTTTTATTCGTCTTTTCACGGATACTTGCCCTCTCGCTCTCAGTTTCATTCCCTGTCCAAC
>CANIBB010000028.1:0-9710 GCA_947465575.1 Actinomycetota bacterium
AAAACAACATTGCCTGGCTTATAGACACCATGGACATTGCCAAATGTTGCAGCTACCAAGTAGCGCGCATCAGTACCTAGAGTCTCAACAGTGAGCAATGCATCCTCTGGAGTTGAGTACAGCTTGGCATCGTGTTTGGCTTCAACGCCATCTTCTTCTCCGCCAACCACTCCAATTTCAATCTCAAGAATTGTGCGAGCTGCAATCGACATCGCTAACATTTCTTTTGCAATCTTCATATTCTCGGTCATTGAAACCGCTGAGCCATCCCACATATGCGAATTGAATAGTGGTGCCGCACCCGATGCAAGACGCTGTGCTCCAAATGCTAATAGTGGACGCATGAAGCCATCCAACTTTTCAGCCGGGCAGTGATCGGTGTGAATTCCAATATTGACGTTGTAGTTCTTGGCTACAACATGTGCATACTCGGCTAAAGCAACGGCGCCATCGACCATTTTCTTTACAGTAGAGCCAGATGCGTACTCAGCCCCGCCCCAAGAGAATTGAATAATTCCATCAGACTCAGCTTCGGCGAAACCACGAATAGCTGCAATGATGGTCTGCGATGATGAAACATTTATTGCCGGATATGCAAAGGCGCCTTTCTTAGCGCGTTCCAGCATGTCAATATAAATCTCAGGGGTTGCAATCGGCATTTTCGCTCCTAGTGGCTCTGGTGTAAAACTCTAGGAGAGCACTTCGTTGAACCATCTAGAGGCTTACGGCCAATCATCTCACTTACAGAGCTAATCCCACAAAAGCGGCACGACTAATCCCTAAAAACGGCGCAAGAAAGCCTCCGGAATGTGGACTCCGGAGGCTTCTTCATTAGCGCCTAGGTCAGCGCCTTGAGAACGTTGCTGAGGAAGCGTGCGACAGCCGCGACCAGCGTTGGGTTACTCAAGAGTTTGAGAATTAACAGGATTAGCGCAGTGATGCTCATTTTTCTCCTTTCATTGGGTGCCAGGATCTTTCTAGGCTCACCGAGATGACAAAGAGCACTCTCCAAAGCCTGTTGATAACAATGGCCAACTAGTAACCTCACACGCTATGAGCCAAGACCATGAGTCGTTAGAGAACCTTCTACGCGAAGATCGTTACTTCCTTCCTAGTCCTGAATTTGCCGAAGATGCCAATGCCAAACCAGATGAGTATGCCCATGCCAACATGGATCGTTTGGCTTTTTGGGAAGAGCAAGCTAGCGCTCTTACGTGGGAGAAAAAATGGGATTCTGTCTTGGAGTGGGAAGTTCCTTATGCTAAATGGTTTATAGGTGGAAAAATAAATGCTTCAGTCAACGCTCTTGATCGACATGTAGATGAGGGTCGCGGAGACCGCGTCGCATTTTATTTTGAAGGCGAACCTGGCGATACGCAAACTATTACTTATGCTGATCTTCTCACTGAAGTAAAAAAGACAGCAAACGCTTTAATTGAACTTGGAATAAATGCGGGAGATCGCGTTGCAATCTATATGCCGATGATTCCAGAGGCGGCTATTGCAATGTTGGCATGCGCCCGTATCGGTGCACCGCACTCAGTTGTCTTCGGTGGCTTTTCCGCCGATGCATTGTTATCTCGAATTCAAGATGCCGATGCAAAGTTAGTTATTACTTCCGATGGAGGTTTTAGAAAAGGTGCAGCCTTTGCTTTAAAGCCTGCCGTTGATGAGGCGCTAAAAGGCAAACACAATGTCGAGAAGGTATTAGTTGTTGCGCGCACAAAGCAGGAGACCGCCTGGACAGATCGCGATATCTGGTGGCATGACATAGTTGGTCGCCAATCTGCCGAACATGTTGCAGAGAGCTTTGATGCTGAACACCCGCTATTTATTTTGTATACATCCGGTACAACAGCTAAGCCAAAGGGTATCTTTCATACAACTGGTGGATATTTAACGCAGGTTGCATACACTCATAAAGTTGTCTTTGATTTAAAACCTGAAACCGATATTTATTGGTGTACCGCCGATGTTGGCTGGATTACAGGTCACTCGTATGTTGTCTATGGGCCACTTATTAATGGGGCAACCCAGGTTATGTACGAGGGAACCCCAGATACGCCACATAAAGGGCGCATTTTTGAGATCGTTGAAAAGTACGGTGTAACGATTTTGTATACCGCGCCAACATTGATCCGCACATGGATGAAGTGGGGCGATGAATTTCCACAGGCACATAATTTGGAATCGCTTCGCTTATTGGGCTCAGTAGGAGAGCCTATTAATCCTGAAGCTTGGATGTGGTACCGCAAAATCATCGGTGGAGATCGCTGTCCAATTGTTGATACGTGGTGGCAGACAGAAACAGGTGCGATCATGATTTCACCTTTGCCTGGCATAACTGCAACAAAGCCGGGATCTGCGATGCGTCCAATTCCAGGTATCAGTGCAAAAGTTGTAGATGACAATGCCACTCCAGTTGCCGATGGACATGGTGGTTACTTAATTATTGATCAGCCTTGGCCTTCAATGTTGCGCGGGGTATGGGGCGAAGATGAACGGTATAAGGAAACGTATTGGTCACGCTTTAATGGAATCTATTTTGCTGGCGACGGTGCAAAGCTCGATGACGATGGTGCAATTTGGCTTCTCGGTCGCGTAGACGATGTCATGAATGTCTCTGGTCACCGAATATCAACAACGGAAGTTGAATCAGCCCTCGTTTCACATGAAGCAGTAGCCGAGGCTGCCGTTGTTGGTGCCTCTGATGCTATGACGGGACAAGGAATTGTTGCCTTTGTTATTTTGCGCTCTGGTATTGAACATGCAAATGGTGATGAACTCAATACTCAACTGCGAAACCACGTTGCTAAAGAGATTGGAGCGATAGCAAAGCCACGACAGATTCTGATTGTAAATGAACTTCCAAAGACTCGTAGCGGCAAGATTATGCGTCGCCTGCTAAGAGACGTTGCAGAAAACCGCGAAGTTGGCGATGCAACGACTTTGGCAGATCCAAACATCATGAAGTTGATAGCGGCAGGCTTGCAAGGCGCTAAGGATGAGGATTAAAGCTTTACCCCTAAATACTTACTTGTGAGCGTAATTAGTTCAATTTCGTTCTTAAGTACGCCTATGTGCTTATAGGCAACGCTTCCATCTGGGGCAATAAACCAAGTAACTGGTACTCCCATTCCAAAATACTTTCGCGAGCGACCATCTCTATCGTAGAGATTTGGCCATGTGATTCCGTTCTTCAAAACAAATCTGCGTCCAGCTTCAATCGAGGACTCTTCGACATCGACACCGATTAACTGCAGCTTCCCATTGGTTTTTGCGTAGAAAGATCTAAAGATGGGAATCTCTTCTTTGCACGGCCCGCACCAAGAACCCCAAACATTAATTATCGCAGGACCTTTTATTCCACCGATGGCCGCGCCATCGCCACCATCTAAACAATCCAAAACTATCGAAGTTTCATTCGTATAACTCGTAATACTTGAACAGGAAATCACCTGTCCTGCGATTTCTTTCGTCGGTGCAGCGCAGCTACTCAATAAGAGTAACGAGAGTACGAGGGCTATTTTTTTCAACGAAAATCCTTATCTGTCTTTACGAGCAGCATAGCTTTTTCTACATTCATTTCACCAATGCCAACGCTAGGACAGATCTTTGCAACTGGACAAACACCGCATGCAGGTTTGCGAGAATGACAGATGCGCCGACCATGCCAAATCATGCGCTGCGATAGATTTGTCCATTCCTGCTGAGGAATTAATTCACCAACAATATGTTCAACTTTCACAGGATCCTTTTCGCTGGTCCATCCGAAGCGACGAGAGAGCCGACCGAAATGTGTATCGACCGTTATTCCCGGAATATCAAATGCATGTCCTAAAACAACATTGGCAGTTTTACGTCCAACCCCGGGCAATGAAATCAACTCCTCCAACGTCGCTGGAACTTCGCCGCCAAATTCATTGAGGATCTTTATTGACAGGCCTTTGATATGGCGGGCCTTGCTGTGATAAAAGCCGGTTGAGAAGATGAGGCGCTCTATATCCTCTAAATCGGCCTTTGCAAAGGCTTTTACACTCTTATATTTCTTAAAGAGTGGTGGGGTAACCTGATTTACCCTTTTGTCTGTGCACTGCGCACTCAGCACCGTAGCGATAATTAGTTGCAGGGGGTTTTCAAAATCTAGCTCACAACGAATATCTGGATAAGTCTTAGTAAGAATGCGGTAAACCGCCCGAGCCTGCTTGCGGCTTTCATTATCGGCGGGCATGAGGCTAAAGTACTCCTCGTGACCCACGATCAAGATGTATTCCGCAAAGCTCCTCTATTTACAGCCCTTGACGATGCCGCCTCCGCTTCACTGCGAGCATCTATGGAATCAGTCAAGATTTCTAAAGGCAACGTCCTATTTGCCGAAGGCGATGAAGGCGATCATTTATACGTAATAGTTGAGGGCAAGTTAAAGCTCGGTACTTCAAGCGGTGATGGGCGTGAAAACCTTTTATCAATCCTTGGACCCGGCGAAATGTTCGGCGAACTCAGTCTCTTTGATCCAGGTCCTCGCACATCAACTGCTACGGCAGTAACAGATGCGAAACTGCTTAGCCTCGGACATAAAGTTCTAGTTCCTTGGCTTGCAGAAAATCCTGAAGTTGCACTTAATCTTCTTGGCCGTCTAGCCCAACGACTACGTCGAACAAATGAGGCCGTAGGTGATTTGGTTTTCTCAGATGTTCCTGGTCGTGTTGCTAAAGCTCTCATCGATCTTGGTGAGCGTTTTGGTAAGCAGAACCCAGAGGGTCTCTATGTTCATCATGATTTAACTCAAGAGGAGCTTGCACAGTTAGTTGGAGCTTCGCGCGAAACAGTTAATAAAGCACTGGCTGATTTTGCTGGTCGTGGCTGGATCAAACTAGATGGTCGCGCAGTTTTGATTACAGATTTCGAACGTCTCTCAAAAAGAGGTAAGTGAGTTCCGAAGGTTATTAATCTGTAATCTCCACAGTTAGCTCGACTTCAATAGGTGAGTTGAGCGGCAACTCTGCGATTCCAACTGCACTACGTGCATGCTTTGCGCCATCACCCCAGATAGCTATAAATAGTTCACTCGCTCCGTTTACAACAACTGGTGCATTTATGTAACCAGGCACTCCGTTAACGTAACCAACGACTCGAACAATCTTTGTAATCTTATTAATATCGGCCACAGTTGCTACCGCAGCAATCGCATTGAGGGCGCAGATCTGGGCTAATTCCTTTGCCCGCTCTGGGGTTATCTCTCCGCCAACTTTGCCAGCGCCGGCCATTTCACCATTTACCAATGGCAGCTGTCCAGCGGTGAAGACAATATTTCCAGTACGGATTGCTGGGACATATGCCGCTATAGGTAATGCAGCAACTGGCAGTTCAAGACCAAGTTCGATTAGCTTTGCGCGCACATCTACTGTGTTCATTTAATCTCTCTTTTCATGTACGCCACTAACTGTTCACCGGTACCTGGTGCTGGAATAACTTGCACAAGCTCCCAACCATCTGAGCCCCAAGTATCAAGGATCTGCTTAGTTGCATGTGAGAGCAATGGGACTGTGGCATATTCAAATTTCATTTATTTAACGCTTCCTTCACTAGGGTTGAAACTACGGAGCCATCGGCTTTTCCTGCGATTAATGCTTTAACTGCGCCCATGACTTTGCCCATATCGGCAGGTCCTGCAGCACCAGTTGATGTGATTGCATCTGAGATCATCTTCTTAATTTCATCAATGCCAAGTTGTGCGGGTAAGTACTTGGCTATTACTTCGCCCTCAGCCTTTTCAAGAGCGGCCTTGTCGGCGCGGCCTGCGGATTCAAAAGCTTCAGAGGCCTCACGACGCTTTTTCGCCTCGCGCGATAGGACGGTAATAACTTCGTCATCACTTAAAACTCGAGCCTCTTTGCCGGCAACTTCTTCATTGGTGATTGCAGTAAGGACCATTCGAATTGTGCTCGACGTAATCTCATTACGACCACGAATCGCCTCGGTTAAGTCGGCTCGCAAACTCTCTTTGATACTCATGATGTGAACTCTATCGCGAGAAGCTCGGCTATCTGCGCCGTATTTAAGGCCGCACCCTTGCGCAAGTTATCGCCACATACGAACATATCCAGAGCCATTGGATTATCTATGCTTTTACGTACGCGACCCACCCATGTTGGGTCGGTGCCTACAACGTCGGCGGGAGTAGGAAACTTATAGTTTTCAGGGTCATCAACTAACTTAACTCCAGCGGCATTTTGCAAGATCTCTTGTGCGCCTTTACGAGATGGCTCTTTTGCAAATACTGCATGTACCGTCAGCGAATGTGTTGTAAGCACAGGAACTCGCACACAGGTCGCTGCAACTTTCAAATTGGGTAGACCTAAAATTTTACGGGATTCATTACGCACTTTGAGTTCTTCAGATGAATATCCATCTGCTTTCAACGAGCCAGCCCAAGGCACAACATTTAATGCAAGGGGTGCAGGAAAAGGTCCGTTGTCTTTGATAATTGCGCGAAGATCGCCTGCAACATCACCGGCATTTGTTCCTGCAACTATTTGAATCTGTTCGCGCAAAATATCAATACCGGCTTGACCAGCACCTGATGCAGCTTGATATGAAGAGACAACGAGTTCTTTTAGTTCGTAATCACGATGAAGTGCACCAAGGGCCACAATCATTGAGAGTGTTGTGCAGTTTGGATTCGAAATAATTCCGCGCGGGCGATTCTTTACATCCTGCGGATTAACTTCAGGAACAACTAGAGGAACATCGACATCCATTCGAAAGGCTCCGGAGTTATCTACAACGACTGCGCCGCGCGATGCTGCAATCGGTGCCCACTCCGCTGAAATCTCATCAGGGACATCAAACATTGCAACATCTATTCCATCAAAGCTTTCAGGTGTTAGCGCAACAACTGTTAACTCTTCCCCGCGGCACATAAGTTTCTTGCCTGCACTCCGTGCAGATGCGATTAAACGAATCTCTCCCCACACATCTGGGCGCTCAGAGAGAATTCCGAGCATGACCGTTCCAACGGCCCCGGTTGCTCCAACGACGGCCAATGACGGTTTACTCATCGACCCGTACCGCCATAGATAACGGCTTCGCTCTGATCGGCGTCAAGGCCAAAAGCTGTGTGGGCAGCCTTAACTCCACGCTCAACATCGGCCTCCCGACAGATAATTGAGATACGAATCTCGGAGGTTGAAATCATTTCAATGTTTACTCCGGCGTTTGAAAGCGCGGCGAAAAAGGTTGCTGTCACACCGGGATGCGATCGCATTCCAGCGCCGACTAATGAAAGCTTTCCAATTTGATCATCATATTGAATTGAGACAAAACCAACTTCGCCCTGAAGTTTTTGAAGCACAGCAGTGGCATCGGCGCCTTCGTCTTTTGGTAAAGTAAATGAAATATCTGTTAATCCAGTTGCTGCAGCAGAAACATTTTGAACAATCATGTCGATGTTGATATCGGCATCGGCGATCGCTTGAAAGATGCGCGCGGCAACACCCGTGCGGTCAGGTACGCCGACGATAGTGATCTTTGCTTCGCTCTTATCGTGTGCGATGCCTGAGATGATTGCTTGTTCCATTTCTGCTCCTTCTGGATGATTCTTAACCACCCAAGTTCCCTCGTTGGTAGAAAAAGATGAACGAACGTGAATAGGTAAGTCGTAGCGGCGTGCATATTCAACACAACGTAGATGTAAAACCTTTGCACCGCTTGCCGCTAGCTCTAACATTTCATCGTATGTAACTGATTTCAATTTGCGTGCATTCGGTACAACGCGTGGATCGGCACTAAATACACCATCAACATCGGTATAGATTTCACAGACATCGGCTTCAAGGGCTGCGGCTAGCGCAACTGCAGTTGTGTCACTTCCGCCGCGGCCGAGAGTTGTTATGTCTTTTGTATCTTGCGAGATTCCTTGAAAACCTGCAACGATTGCAATTGCGCCCTCTTTCAACGCCTCTTGAATTCGTCCAGGTGTTACATCGATAATGCGAGCGCGACCGTGTGCTGAAGTTGTTATTACCCCAGCCTGACTGCCAGTGAAAGAGCGCGCCTCATGTCCCAAGTTTGCAATCGCCATAGCAAGCAAGGCCATAGAGATTCGCTCTCCGGCCGTCAACAACATATCTAGTTCGCGCCCAGATGGAATCGGTGTGATCTGCTTTGCTAAATCAATTAGCTCATCGGTCGTATCGCCCATCGCCGAAACCACCACAACGACCTGGTTTCCGTCCCGCTTGGCCGCCACGATGCGATTGGCAACCCGCTTCATTCCGGCGGCATCGGCCACCGAAGAGCCGCCGTATTTCTGAACAATAAGTCCCATGTAGTAATGGTGGACTATTTTCTTATGTGGTGCTAACCAATTTTCGGCTTTTCTTACTATGTGAGATGGTGTGCGTACCGCATAATGAGATTAAACGTTACGGCGCCCCTCAAATGCTCGCCCGAGCGTGACCTCGTCGGCATACTCAAGATCTCCACCGACTGGCAGACCCGAGGCTAGGCGAGAGACCTTTATGTCGAGGGGCTTAATCATTCGAGCTAAATAGGTCGCCGTTGCCTCCCCCTCAAGGTTTGGATCGGTCGCCAAAATAACCTCAGTGATACCGGGATCGCTCAGCCGAGCCATTAATTCGCGGATACGTAGCTGCTCCGGACCGATTCCATCGATCGGAGAGATCGCACCGCCGAGCACGTGATACTTACCCCGAAATTCGCGAGTGCGCTCGATAGCAATGACATCTTTACTCTCTTCGACAACACAAATGGATGTGTTATCGCGCCGTGGATCTCTGCAGATTCGGCACTCATCTTCTTCGGAAACATTTCCGCATGTTGTACAAAACTTAACGCGCTCTTTAACTGTACGAATCGAATCAACTAGCGCTGCAGCGATTTCGGGTTCGGCCTGCAAAATATGAAAAGCGATTCGTTGAGCAGACTTTGGTCCAATACCAGGCAAGCGACCTAGAGCATCAATGAGATCTTGAATCGCGCCTTCATACATTCCTGACATCTATTTACTTCTCAATTACTTTGGCGCCGAGCTCTTGCGCCAATAGTGCAGCCCCTGAAAGTAAAACCTTATCTGTTGGTGCCTCTGACGTTCTTGTCTCACGAGCTAGCGGAGTATTGGTATCGATTGAAGGATCTACGACGCATTCAATGCGACGATCGATTCCAACAACATCTACAAATGCTTTACGTAAAATCTCATCGGACTCAGATCGAATAAATGAATCACGTGCACCTGCGTTAACGATTCCAATTGTGATTGCGGTGTCATCAACGGCTAATACTTGAGCGGACGCACTTAGCAGTGACCATGTAAGTCTGCGTCGCTTCTTTACATCTTCGATTACATCGGGCCATGCGCGACGCAATGCAGTGATATCGAAAGCACCGTGCACTTTAGGAGAAGAGTGACTTGCAGCAGGTTCCGCTGACACAGACGTTTTGACGTCAGCTGTAACCTCTGCTTCATCACTCTTCTTAACTTCAACACTCGCAACTGCCTTCTCAACCAATTTTGAAACTGTTGGTGTTGTAGTCATCGGGGCTAAGTTTTCTGCGCGCTCTAATCGTTCAATGCGGGAGAGCATTCCGGACTCACTTGAATCACCGATCGGTAGCAGTATGCGGCCACAAATGAGCTCGAGAATCAGACGTGGCGCAGTTGCCCCACGCATCTGGGTAAGGCCTTC
>CANIBB010000029.1:0-9616 GCA_947465575.1 Actinomycetota bacterium
ATATCTAAAAAGAGCTCTTTAACAAAGCCCTCTTTCTCGGCCTCCTTCTTTAACGGCTCACAGGAAATGATCTCTGGTTTAACTTTCTTAATCGCATCTAGTAAGGCTTTGCCTTTAACTCCACCTTTATGTACAAATACAACGGTCATGGTTTCATCGGGAGATGCTAGATATCGAACTATTTCATCGCGATTATCTTCGGGGAGATCTTGCAAATCTCGCAGAATCAGTGCGCGGCGCTCAGAAAATAATGAGGGGGCAAGCGCATCGGCGATATCGCCGACAATAGTTTCACCGGCGAAGAGATTTGTAATCTCGCACTTATTCTCTTTTAACTGCGCCGTTAATTTATTTATTGCGCGATCTGAAAGCGCACCTTCTGAACCAAGGATCAGGTAGAAGGCGTTCATTTCGCTACCCCAATCGAAAGAGATTAAATCGGCCCTTACTGGTGCGAATTCTAAACTGGTGGGCCTTAGCGTCAATACTAATAGCACCACTAATATCGGTTCGCAGAACTTCTGCCCCGAGTCTAGTCAGCGCCTCTACGGTCTGCGGCGCAGGATGGCCGTAGACATTCTTTGCGCCCACGCTAATCACGGCAATTTTTGGCATGAGCGCCTTCATTAGATCCTCATCTTGATATCTAGAGCCATGATGGCAGACCTTATAAATATCGACGCCTGCTACATCACCGATAAGTTCATGTTGGGCAGGTGGCTCTAAATCCCCCGCGGCAAACAGAGTGAAATCACTCGATGCGATCAGAACCGCGATGCTTGAGTTATTAACGGCCGAACCATCTCCCGGCATTGAGGCAAATACATGTGTACCGCTTGCAGGCCACAGAGCTTTGATAGTGAAGCCCGCGATCTGGGCAGTAAAGCCGCGCTGTGGTTTCACAATCTCGGTTGCTGTCATCAGCGATTCAATATGCGCGCTCACCAATAATGGCTCTGCATTTGTACTCACCCAGAGCTGGCCCACTTTACGATTTTTGATTGCGCCACTAATTCCGCCCGCATGATCTGCATGAAAATGCGAAAGAATCATGAGCGGGATCTCATTAATTCCCAGTGCCTTCAAACAACGATCCTCTAAAACGGGATCTGGGCCAACATCTAAAACAATTCCTCGATGATCTCCTAGGTTAAGTACCATCGAATCCCCTTGACCGACATCGCAGTTTGCGATCTGCCATTCACCGGCAGGCCAACGTTGCAGCCAAGTCAGCGCCATGATTAAAACAAGTGCCAGAATTGAAATCTTCTTGATGTATCTCTTAAAGAGCCAGAGAGTCAATGTAAAAACGGCGACAATAAGAAAACCGATGCTTCCCGTTCGAAGCGTAAGGACTGGAAAGTTCGCCGCCCATTTGGCAACACCGGCAATAAATCCAGCGGGTAATCTAATGAGCCAAATCAAAATGCTGCTGATAAAAGGTGCAAATGGAGAGATAAGTGCAGCAATAAAACCCAGAATAGTTATCGGGCCAACGGCCGGTGCTGCCAACAAATTTGCGATGATACTAATAGGTGATAGATAACCAGAGAGTGCGACAAGGATCGGTGAGCAAAATACAATCGCGGCAATCGGTGGTGCCAGAGCTTGGGCAAGTTTGAGTGGCATAAAGGGCGTGAACTTTTCAACGACACGTGGAGCAAATACAAGTAGTCCTCCTGTTGCCAAAACAGACAGCGCAAAACCGGCATCACGGGCCTGCCATGGATCACCTATGACAACTGCGCCCATTGCAAAACCTAAAGCTGGTAGTGAATCGCGGCCTCGGTGAGTGCCCTGTGCAATGAGTAAGACGGCCGCCATTGCTGCAGCGCGCAAAACTGATGGCGATGGACGCACAAGAGCGATAAAGCAGATGAGTGCAATAGCCGTAGCGCCGAGGCGCAGTTTCATGCGAGTGAAGAGAAACTGCATGCACCATAAAACAAAGCTTGAAACTATTGCAAAATTCGCACCGCTGACAGCTACTAAGTGCGTCAACCCCGAACGCTTCATCGCCGTTTTAAACTCGATACTTTGTTTGGATGTATCCCCCAAAACCATTCCAGGAATCAAAGCACCGGCATCGCCATCGCCCGATAAGTTGCGCAGCCCATATCGAATCGAGGCTAAAGATTTCGCCCATCTTGATGCCTGAGTGAGGGTTTTGAAACCGCCATCGATTATGACAAGTGCGCCAACACGTCCCTCATTACTATCAACTATGCTGGCAGTTGCACTAAAACTCTGACCAGGTAGAAGTGCAAGAACCTTCGATTGTGGCGTAATGACCCTAATTGGAATACGCATTCCGTAGGAGTTTTGCTCGGTATGAACATAGATTGCACGGGCAATAAAACTGTAGTTACCAGAAAGACTCTGGCTAGGGTCCGTTACAACTTGTGCGATGAGCTCTACGGATTGCCCATATAACTGGGTTATCTCGGATTGTTGTAAAGATGCTTCGCGCAGCGACATCACGGTAGAGCCAAGTAAAAGCGCGGTAATAATTACCGTAAAACGAAATTTGCGACTAACAATAGAAAAGAGCAACAAGGCAAGGGCGATAAGAGTAATTCGCCAAGGAGCAATGGCGCTCTGTAAAAGTGCGCCGAGCCAGATTGCAGCTCCGACTGCAATGGCACGATAATCGACTAAACGCGAACTTTGCTTTTGATATTCGCGAATTTTGCTACACCTATTCCGCTCACCTTTTGAAGATCCTCAACGGTGACAAATGGGCCATTTACTTTTCGATACTCAATAATTCTTTTAGCTATAACGGGACCAATACCGTCAAGTGAATCAAACTGAGCAAGGGTGGCGCGGTTAATATTGATTGGACCGCTACGCGTTACTTTTGAGATGCGCACACCGGCGCTATTAACGATGGTCGCATCGACATAAATCTGTTCGCCATCAGATAAAACGCGTGCCAAATTAACCGTAGAAAGATCTGCTCCGGGGGCTGAATCTCCGGCCGCCTTAATGGCATCGATTACTCGGGAATTGGCGGCCAATGTGTAGACCCCAGGATTATTGACAGCCCCGGTGACATCGATGAATATCTCTGGCGCTGCGATTTGTACGGCAACTATTGGAGGTTCAACGACTTCATGGCTGCCACCGCGAAGAACTATGAATGAAGAAAAGAGAATCGCCAGAACGCCAAGGATAAGCAGTGCGCGTTTTTGGATGTGAGAATAGTGAAGTTCGTACCACCAGTTACTGATACTTTCGAAGGCTTGCGTGAAATGGTTCATGCCCCAATGATTATTGAGAGCCTCGCCTTACAACTTATCTAGGTTGCCCCGTGTGGATAATTACTTCTTCAACCAGTAATCATTAATGTACTTTTCGCCCTCATCGCAGAAGAAAGTCACGACATTTTCTACGCCGTACTGCTCTTTTAAGCGTTTGGCGGCAATCATGTGAGCCCCTGACGATGGGCCGACAAATAGCCCATGAACACTGGCTAA
Source organism: Actinomycetota bacterium (assembly GCA_947465575.1). Taxonomy (GTDB): domain Bacteria; phylum Actinomycetota; class Actinomycetes; order Nanopelagicales; family Nanopelagicaceae; genus Planktophila. The sequence goes on from CANIBB010000029.1 coordinate 3,480, forward strand.
GCGTCGCATCTCTGTGATCGATTCCTCTGAGCCAACATCGATAACACCATCTAGTTCATCGTGGTGGCGTGAAACGATTCCGGGAACAAAGCCATCGGCAATACCCTCGATTAAATGCTTTGATACTTCTCCGCACAATATTGTGCATGACTCTGAGGGTTCGAGGGCAATCACTTTACAGTTCGGGTTCGCCGCTTTGAAAGCTTGACCAACACCAATGATTGTTCCGCCGGTACCGACTCCGCCAATAACTAAATCTGGCAGAACTGGCATCTGATCTAAAATCTCTTGACCAAGCCATTCGCGATTTTCCTGAACGTTCCACTCATTATCAAACTGTTGAGGCGCAAAAAAACCTGGCAAAGCGCCACGGCGTCGTGCTTCGGCCAATGCATCATTGACATGGAAATCACCCATCGTATGAACTTCGGCTCCGAAGGCCTCGGAAATTGCGGTGCGCTCTGGGCTCATACCATCTGGCATAATCACTAACATTTTGTATCCCTTAACCGCTGCAACCATACTCATTGCATTTCCGGTATTTCCGCTACTGGCTTCCACAATGGTGTCGCCTGGCTTAATGAGACCTTCGTCCTCCGCGCGTTCAATCATGTACTTAGCAATGCGCGCCTTAATTGAACCCGATGGATTCATGAACTCCATCTTTACCCAAATACCTTCGATGTTAATTAATGGTGTATTGCCAATTGCATCCAAAATAGTTTTCATTGTGTGCCTCTCACCATGTGGAACGTGAAGTATTGAGTTAGATGACGATATTAACGATTTTTGGGGCGCGTGTGATGATTTTTGAAACTGTTGCGCCTTCAAGTGCCTCAATAATGGAGGGTAGAGCTAGAGCTTGAGCCTCAAGTTCAGCATCGCTGATGGTTGGTATGACATCGAGGCGATCTTTAATCTTGCCGTTAATTTGAACAACTGCCGTCACAGCATCTGCAATTAGTAGCTTTTCATCAATGGCGGGCCAACCGGCAAGGGCGACAGATGGGCGATGACCCAAGCGCTCCCACATCTCTTCTGCGGTAAATGGTGCAACTAGCGACAACATAATGGAAATAGCTTCAACGGCCTCGCGAACGGCGGGATCTGCTGGCCCACAGCCTGAATCGATGGCCTTGCGCGTTGCATTAACTAGCTCCATCACGCGAGCGATTGCAACATTAAATCTTAGAGAGGAGACAGCAAAATCGGCATCGTGTAATGCTTTATGCGTTGCTTTTCGAAGCGAGATTTCTCCGCTAGCAAAATCGACACCAGGTGCACTTGTTACATCACCAGATAAACGCCACGCACGTGATAAAAATTTAACCGATCCCGATGGCGAGACATCAGACCAGTCGACATCATCTTCAGGAGGACCGGCAAAGACCATTGATAAACGAATCGCATCTACACCGTGATGTTCTAGCTCATCGGATAAGCGAACCAAGTTGCCACGACTCTTCGACATTGCTGAGCCATCCATAAGCACCATACCTTGATTGAGCAGGCGCGAGAATGGCTCATTGAAATCTAATAATTCCATATCATTTAAGACTTTTGTTAAGAAGCGGCTATACAGCAAGTGCAAGATTGCATGTGTAACTCCACCGACATATTGATCTACTGGTAACCAGGTTTGCATATCTTTCTTAGAGAAAGCCTCATCATGGTTAGTCGATGATGGATAGCGAAGGTAATACCAAGATGAATCCACGAAAGTATCCATAGTGTCGGTATCGCGCTTGGCATCAGTACCGCACTTAGGACACTTAACATTTACCCAATCAGTTGCCGCACCCAGCGGTGAAGTTCCCTTTGGCTTTAAATCCAATCCTTCAGCGTTAGGAAGCAACAGCGGAAGCTGATCGGCTGGAACTGGTACTTCGCCACAAGACGGACAGTGAATGATAGGAATTGGAGTACCCCAGTAGCGCTGGCGCGAAACAAGCCAATCGCGCAGGCGATAGTTACGTGCAGATTTTCCGAGGCCATCTTTTTCAAGTTGCGCATTAATGGTTGCAATCGCATCGGCCTTGTTCATGCCATTAAGGCCGCCAGAGTTAACTAATACGCCGTCTCCGCTGGTTGCAATCCCGGATGAATTTGGATCCTCATCGCCCGTATCTACAACGACGGTCACGGGTAGGTTCATTGCTCGTGCAAAATCTAAATCTCTTTGATCGTGAGCTGGTACGGCCATAATCGCACCGGTACCGTAATCAGCCAAAACATAATCACTGGCCCAGATAGGTAGTTTTGCGCCATTGACTGGATTAATCGCATAGCGATTTAGAAAGACACCACTCTTTGGGCGATCTGTGGCTAGTCGATCAATATCGCTATCGGCCTTAATCTTTTCTAAGTACGTCGCAAATTCACTCTCGACACCTGATCCAACTACTAGTTCGGCGGCAAGATCGCTATCGACGGCAACGACCATAAAAGTTGCACCATACAAAGTATCGGGACGAGTTGTATAGACCGTGATTGGCTCGCTTCGATTTTCAATTACAAATGAGACGTTCGCCCCGGTTGAACGACCGATCCAATTTCGCTGCATCATCAATACTTTTTCTGGCCACTTGCCTTCAAGCTGGGCCATGTCATCGAGTAAGCGATCCGCGTAATCTGTAATTTTGAAATACCACTGATTCAATTTCTTCTTGGTAACTGCCGTATCGCAACGCTCGCATAGACCGGCAACTACTTGTTCGTTAGCTAAAACTGTTTGGCAACTTGGGCACCAGTTAACGGCTGAGTCTTTGCGATAGGCAAGTCCGCGTTCGAATAACTGCAAGAACAACCACTGGTTCCACTTGTAGAACTCAGGATCACAGGTATTAAAAACACGATCCCAGTCGAAGGAGCATGCAAAGCGGCGCATCGAAGCTTTCTGCACAGCGATATTTTCATAGGTCCAAATCTTTGGATCTTCATTGCGCTTAATTGCAGCATTTTCGGCTGGGAGTCCAAATGCATCCCAACCAATCGGGTGCATGACATTGAAACCTTTTTGAATCCAGTAACGGGCAATCACATCTCCGAGTGCGTAGGCCTCGGCATGACCCATATGTAAATCACCCGATGGGTAGGGAAACATATCCAAGACATACTTCTTAGGGCGTTTATCATCAGGGCGACCCGATTTAAAAGGTTGAATCTTGTCCCAAACGGGCAGCCATTTTTCCTGCACGTAGGCGAAGTCGTAAGCCGCGTGCGCCTCGTTTGTACTATCTATATTCATACGTGGAGCTGAGGGGATTTGAACCCCTGACCCCCTGCATGCCATGCAGGTGCGCTACCAGCTGCGCCACAGCCCCAATTGCTTGAGAAGGGCAAACCTTACCGCATGATTTAGGCGGTAGTCGCGCCGCTTTCCTCGCCATAGACAGGCTCTGGGATAGAACCGGCGTTGTGTTCAATTAAATTCCATTGACGGGGATTGCGTTCGAGGATCGACCAGGATGCATTTGAAAGTCCACCGATAACGCCCCAGTGAGAAAGTGGGAGCTGCAAAAGTTCACCGAGGACACATCGAGCAGTTCCGCCATGAGTTGCAACAACTAACAACTGATCGGACTTTCCTTCTAGCGCTTTATTGATTACTCCAACTGCACGGGTTGCAACTTCACTGCGTCGCTCCCCTGTTGTGCCGGCAGGGTTGTCATCCCCATCTATCCATCGAATAAAGTTTTGAAAGTCTTCGGCGCGATTTTCAGCTCCAGTCTTGCCTTCCCATAATCCGCCATTAGTCTCGCGCAAATCTTCATGCATACTCACTGTTAAGCCAACGAGCTTTGCTAAAGCTTGTGCAGTTTCATGCGCACGTCCTAGATCACTTGAAATAATCGCCGTGGGGTTCATTCCTGCCAAAATCTCTGCAGCATGTTGGGCCTGATATCGGCCCACATCATTTAATGGAATGTCTGAGTGGCCTTGAAAACGATTAACCATATTCCAATCAGTTTGGCCGTGACGCCATAAAAGTACGCGATTACCTGCCATGAACTGCGGCGGCTTTCACGGCATCTAACTCAATTGTTGGGCAGTCATTCCATAAGCGATCGAGCATGTAATACTTACGAAGCTCAGTGCTTTGAATGTGGACAACTAGATCTGAATAATCAAGGAGAATCCACTCAGGACCTTTTTCACGGCGTGCAGGTTTTTCGCCCATTGCAATAAGTTGACGTTCGACTTCGTCGGCAATTGCATCGACTTGAGCAACATTTTGCCCTGTTGCGATGAGAAAAACCTCACTCAGAACTAGCTGGTCAGATAGATCAATTGCGATCAAATCAGTGCCGATTTTTTCGATTACTGCAGCTGCTGCTGCTTGGGTGATTTCGAGGGTGCGTGCGCTAATTGTCATAGAGCTTATTCTCGCCTATAAATGCCGCAACAATTTCCGGTACCTCCGTGCTCAATCCCGCACGAATTGAGGTGGCCGATACATCCAGAGCGGCGATATCGATACCGTGCGGGGCAAAACCTGGACGATTAATACAGATTATCGAGACCATTGTGTGGAGCTCAGGCGCACGGTGCCATTGATCGATCTTTGAATAGGCATCTGCGCCCATAATCAGAAATATCTCATCGTTTGGATATGTACTTCGAACCGCCTCAACCGTATCGATTGCATAGCTAGGACCCTCGCGCAGAATCTCAATGGGATTTACCTCAACATGCGATGAGATGTTTTCCGGAAGAGAAGAAATCGCAAGCTGACACATAGTTCTCCGCGCCGCGCCAGGGGCAATCGGTGCATTTTCGCGAAGTAGAGGCTGACCGGCAGGAACAAGAATTAAACGATCAATAATCTTTTTTTCAATGAGTTGTCTAATTACATGGAGATGACCGTTGTGAATCGGATCAAAAGTTCCACCGTAAATTCCAACTCGAGACAAATCAATCCCGGTCTAAACGAAGGGCTAAATAGAGAAAGATTGAGAGAACTCCAAAAGTTACGAGGCCGTAGGCAACTGCCGGCATTGGAAGTTCGCGAAGAGTTTCAGCGGCTAAGTTCGTCATAGTGAAATCCTACTACGAGCCTGCAAGCAATTCATTAAATTTCGCCTCGTCGATCACTGGAACCCCGAGTTCGAGCGCCTTTGCAAGCTTGGAGCCTGGCTCGGTTCCGACCAAGAGGTAATCGGTCTTCTTTGAAACGGCCGAAGCGGCCTTACCGCCATGGGCAAGAATTGTTTCGGCTATTGAATCACGGGTATAACTTTCTAATCCCCCGGTTACCACAAAGGTTAAACCGGAAAGAGTTTGCCGAAGTTGTACCGAAGCCTCCTGGGTAACCCGCACCCCAGCTGCGTTCCACTTAGCAATAATCTCTTGATGCCAATCGATGCTAAACCACTCAATAATCGACTCTGCAATCGTTGCGCCGACTCCATCTATTAGCGCAAGCTCTTCAGCCGTCGATGTTGAAATCTTCTCTATCGATCCGCAGTGCGTTGCCAAGGCTTGTGCTGCAGTTGGACCAACATGACGAATAGATAAGGCAACAAGAACTCGCCATAAGGGCGAACTCTTGGCCTTAGTTAGTCCGGCCAAGAGTTTTTCTACATTGAGTCCGAGTTCTCCATCTTTCTTTGTAAAGAACTCTGAGGTTGCGAGCTTTTCTCTTGTAAGATCAAAGAGGTCGGATTCATCAGCAATAATCTTTGCATCTAGCAAAGCCGCCGCAGCTTCATAGCCCAAAACATCAATATCTAGAGCTGCACGCGAGCCTATGTAATAGATGCGCTCTCGCAATTGGGCCGGGCAGCTTTGGGCATTAGGGCATCGGATATCGACATCGCCATCTGACATTGCGCGAAGTGGCGAGCCACATTCAGGACAGTGGGTTGGCATAATAAATTCAACTTCAGTGCCAGTGCGCCGCTCAATCACTGGTCCTAGAACTTCAGGAATAACATCGCCAGCTTTTCGTATTACAACAATGTCACCGATTAATACGCCTTTTCGAATAATCTCAGATGCGTTATGCAACGTTGCATTTGTCACGGTAGAGCCTGCGACCTTAACTGGTTCCATGAAGGCAAATGGCGTTACACGTCCCGTGCGACCGATACTGACTTTAATATCTAGCAAGCGAGTTGTAACCTCTTCGGGCGGAT
>CANIBB010000030.1:0-9183 GCA_947465575.1 Actinomycetota bacterium
GGCTGATCACCAGCTGGAATGTAGTCACTAATTACTTCAAAAGGCTCAACCCGTCGCTGCAAATCGGATATCGGGCGCATTAGTCAACTCTACTTTGAAGAAGTGGCTAAAGCCTCCCAAATATTTTCGACTTGTCGCAATAAGTCATCCTTGGAGCCGCTGTTTTCAATGACAAAGTCGGCGATTGAGAGCCTCTCTTCGCGTGAGGCTTGCGCCGCCATGCGAGCCTCTATCTCCGAAGCGTGCAGACCCTTTTCTCGTAACCGTTCGATGCGCCTATCCAACTCGGCTTCAACTGTAATAACCGTTTCAAAGCGGTCGGCCCCACCGGTTTCAAAGAGCAGCGGAATCTCATAGACCAGAGTTTGATTTCCAGTCAGAGAGGCAACGGCAGCCTCGAACTCACTGCGTACCCACGGATGAATGATCGCTTCTAACACAGCTTTCTTTGTGGGATCTTTAAAAACTAGCTCACCCAAAGCTCGGCGATCAATCTCACCATTTTTCAGAATCGAATCACCAAAGATTGCAACAACCTCATCAAAACCACTCGAGCCACGTTCGATTGCCGCGCGCGCCAGTTGATCAGCATCAATAACAAGTGCTCCAAGATCAGCAAAATATTCGGCGGCCAGAGACTTGCCACAACCGATTCCACCAGTCAAAGCTATAACTCGCATGCAGAAAGGATAGCGCGCACTTGCTTTTATTCTTTCAAAGAGAGTCCATTAGAAGTAAGTGAGGTTAATAGACAACAGCTCACGTCTTCAATGGACTCCTTTGAAAAGAGAAAAGGGCCCGGCAGTTACGCCGGGCCCTTTTCAATAAATCCTTATTCTGCTGTTACAGCCTCTGCGACGGCCTCTACTGCGCCATCTTCAGGAGTTGCTGCAGCATCTGCCGCCTTGGCTTCTGCCTTCTGCTTCTTATGTGCTATGAAACGCTCTTGAGCTTGAGCGTATTGACGCTCCCACTCTTCGCGCTGAGTTTCATGTCCTGGCTTCCACTCTTGAGTCTCTGAATCGAAACCTTCTGGGTAGATAAAGTTTCCTTCCGCGTCATAACGCGCAGCCATTCCATATTGCGTTGGATCAAATGCTTCGATCTCAATCTCATGTCCTTCATTTGCCTGCTTCAATGAAAGTGAGATGCGACGACGCTCGAGATCGATATCGATAATCTTTACAAAGAGCTCGTCGTCAACTGCAACAACCTGCTCTGGAATCTCAACGTGGCGTTCGGCCAACTCTGAGATGTGAACGAGGCCTTCAATGCCCTCGTGTACGCGGATAAATGCACCGAATGGAACTAGCTTTGTCACTACACCTGGGACAACCTGATTGATTGTATGTGTGCGAGCAAATGCCTGCCATGGGTCTTCTTGTGTCGCCTTAAGAGAGAGTGATACACGCTCGCGCTCGAAATCAACTTCGAGAACTTCAACGGTAACCTCGTCGCCAACTTCAACAACTTCACCTGGATGATCGATGTGCTTCCATGAAAGTTCAGATACGTGGACCAAACCGTCAACCCCACCAAGATCTACGAAAGCTCCGAAGTTCACGATAGATGAGACAACACCTGTGCGAACTTGACCCTTTTGAAGTTGGTTAAGGAATGTAGTGCGTGATTCTGACTGTGTCTGCTCAAGGAATGCGCGGCGTGAAAGAACAACGTTGTTGCGATTCTTATCGAGCTCGATGATGCGCGCTTCAACCTGCTTGCCAATGTATGGCGTTAAGTCGCGAACACGGCGCATTTCAACGAGGGACGCTGGCAAGAAGCCACGAAGACCGATGTCAACAATGAGTCCGCCCTTAACAACTTCAATAACAGTTCCGATGACAACCTCATCGCGCTCTTTCTTGCCTTCGATATCTCCCCATGCACGCTCGTATTGTGCACGCTTCTTGGAAAGAATAAGGCGACCTTCTTTATCCTCTTTTTGTAGAACGAGAGCTTCAATCAACTCTCCGACTTTAACAATCTCATTTGGGTCTACATCGTGGCGAATTGAAAGTTCGCGAGAAGGAATTACTCCTTCAGTTTTGTAACCGATGTCAACGAGAACTTCTTCGCGACCAACTTGAACGATTGTTCCGGTGACGAGATCACCGTCATTGAAATTTCTAATTGTTCCTTCGATTGCTGCTAGAAAATCAGCGGCCGATCCAATGTCATTTACTGCAATTACTGGTGTTGTTGTAGACAAGTGAGCTCCGTAGGGATAGATGAGTAGTAGTTTCCACATATGTGGCTGGAGGGCAAGGGTACGGTTTGAGCGCACTTTTGAGCAAATCCGCCCTTATGACTGAGCGCAATGATTACACTAATGGGCGTCATGAATCGTTATCGCGCCTTATTTGCAATGCCAAACGTATGGGTCTTGGTATTGGCTGCTTTTCCTGCGCGCGTGGCCTACGGCATGGTGGCTTTGGCTCTCTTTTTCAAAGCTCAACAGGAGACTGGCTCAATCGCAATAGCAGGGCTGGTTATCGGCACAAACTCGCTCGCCGGTTCCTTTACTGCAGGCATTCGTGGAACCCTCATCGACAAGTATGGTCAGAAATGGCCGCTGCGAATTCTTGTGCCAGGTTATGCATCGATGATGATTATGGTAAATATTTCACACTCAGCAACTTTTATTCTTGTCTTAGGCACCATCATGGGGCTTACCGCTCCACCAATTAATCTATCTGTTCGCCCTTTATGGAAAACAATTGTTAAGGGCGATTTCCTGCGTACTGCCTATGCCGTAGATACATCCGTTATGAACACTGCCGGTGTTATTGGTCCAGTGATTGCAACTGCGTTAGCGCTCTCTTCACATCCAGGGAGTGCTCTTATTACGGCAGCGATCTTAATGATTATTGGTGGTGGTGCCCTTACGATTGCCCCAATTTCAAGAGATTGGAAGCCTGAGAAAAAGGAGAGTGGTGCGCAATCTTTGTGGCGCAGCCCCGCACTTCGATTAATGATGCTAGAAGGGTCATTCATTGGTTTTGGTTGGGGTCTCTTCGATGTTGCAGTTCCATCTTTTGCAACAATTGAGAAGGTTCCACATCGGACAGCTTGGGTATTCGCCGCGATGGGAATATTTAGCATTATCGGTGGATTATTGGCGGGGTTAATATCTAAACGCACATCATCGCTTGCTGCGATGCGCAAGACCTATTTTATTTGGTTTCTAGTTTCAATTCCGATTGCATTTACATACCCTGGGTGGTCGATGGCGATTGCAGGTGCATTTCTTGGCCTGGTTGGTGGAGCGATTCAAGTCTTCTATTGGGAAGTCATGGAGGCTGTGAGACCAAAGGGATCGGCAGTCTCATATATGGCTTGGCTATGGACAGTTGAAGGAAGCGTGATGTCACTTGGGGCGGCAGTTGGCGGAGTTCTCTCTGAAAAGATTTCTCCTCAATTCTGTCTGTCTTTAACTGCTCTCTCTATAGGACTCGGAAACGTTGTACTACTTATTGGTAAGAAACGCTTAAGTTCGGCAGATCGCATCCCTACGGATGAAGAGGATGTGCAGGCAATGGAAGGTAACTCCCCGACCACAACTTAATGAGCAGCTTCGTGCCAAGTCAGACCTAAACCAGCACTGACGTTGAGTGGAGCACGCAGAGGATAGGCAGTCCCCATCTCGCGCTTGACCAAAACCGTTATCTTCTCTTCTTCGCCCTTTACCACTTCGACGATTAACTCATCATGAATCTGTAGCAACAAACGCGACTTCAAGCTTTCTTTTTCAATTGCCGCTTGCACTTTAAGCATCGCTAACTTAATAATATCGGCGGCCGAACCTTGAATAGGCGCGTTGAGTGCCATGCGCTCTGCCACTTCGCGGCGTTGGCGATTATCACTCATTAAATCGGGCAGATAACGACGACGGCCCATAATCGTTTCGGTGTAACCAACTTTGCGGGCATCTTCAACCACTGTTTTTAAGTAATCGCGAATGCCCCCAAAGCGTTGGAAATAGGTATCCATTAAACCTTGTGCCTCACTGGGACTGATGCCGAGCTGGGCAGATAATCCATATGAGGAAAGCCCATATGCAAGTCCATATGACATCGCTTTGATTTGCCGGCGCATCTCAGGATCAACATCGTTGGCTTTGACGCCAAAAATAACCGCGGCGATGGTGGCATGTAAATCCTCGCCGGATTCAAAGGCAGCTAATAATTTAGAATCATTAGATAGATGGGCCATGATCCGCATTTCAATCTGACTGTAATCTGCCGTCAGTAGAGCCACATACCCCGCTCCGGCGACAAATGCATTTCTAATCGTGCGCCCCTCCTCAGTGCGCACCGGGATATTCTGTAAGTTCGGTCCAATAGATGAGAGACGACCTGTCGACGTAACAGTCTGCCCAAAGTGTGTGTGAATGCGCCCATCTTCGGCGATCTCAGCGATTAATCCTTCGATTGTCGTTGAGAGCTTTTTTGTCTCACGAATTCGTAATAGGTGAGTGAGAATTGGATGCCCAGTCTTTTGATGTAGCCAATCAAGACTTTCAGCATCGGTCGTATATCCAGTTTTGATCTTTTTAGTTTTCGGTAGTGATAACTCATCGAAAAGCACGACCTGAAGTTGCTTTGGAGAAGCAACATTGAATTCGTGGCCTGCAGACTCATGAGCCAACTTCGTCTCACGTACAACTTCGCCGTCGAAGAAGCTATGCAGTTTTTCAAGCTCTTTGCGATCAACGGCAATGCCGATACTTTCCATACGAGCCAACAACTCTGCAATTGGTAGCTCAAGTGTATTGAACAGCTCCAAAAGGTTACGCTCAACTAATTCGCGTGTAAGTGAGGTTCGAAGTGAAAACAGAGCTCTGGCTGAAGTCAGTAACTCTTGCTCTGGGGTTGTCTTATTAATTACAGAGCCATCTCCCCATCGCTCTTGCAAGTCGCGCAGTTCTTGGGCGCGAACTCCAGGGTTAGCTAAATATGCTGCGATTGCAGTGTCGAACTCAATTCCAGCTAAGGATTTCGTACGCGCAAGACTCTTGGCATCGTGGGCAATTTTCTTGATATCTGGATTAGTGGCCCAATCCCCCATTGTTGAGGCATGGACTAGAAAGACATCATCCGGTGAAAGGGCAACTGCATAGCGATGTAGTTTCTCATCGACAAGCAGGTATGTCAGCGCGATAGTTCCTTTGTGTGCTGCAATTTTTGCATCGGCCTCTTTAGGCGTTAACACTCCCTTACTCATCTCATCGGCAAAGAGCACTAACTCAGGCTCATCGCTAGTTGGACCACTCGCTTTCAACGCAATTGGCTTCATGCGCTCTTTCAGAGTTTTAAACTCTAAGACATCAAAGAGTGGATTAGTCTTTCTCTCATCGACTCCCGACCATGCAAGTGCATCGATAGATAGTTCTAGCGGAACATCAACTACTAGCTGGGTTAACTCACTGTTGAGTATTACATTATCGATTGAGTCTCGAAGTGACTGACCCGCTTTGCCTGCCAACTTATCGGAGTTCGCGATTAACTCTTTAAGGGAGCCATACTCGACAATCCATTTGGAAGCGGTCTTTTCACCTACACCCGGTACTGAAGGCAGATTATCACTGGGATCTCCACGCAAAGCTGCAAAATCTGGGTACTGCGACGGGGACATTCCATATTTTTCCGCCACCGCTGCAGGTGTCATTCTCGCTAGATCACTGACCCCTCTCTTTGGGTAGAGAACTGTCGTTTTTTCATTTACCAATTGAAATGAGTCACGATCACCAGTACAGATTAAGACCTCTGCGCCTTCGCTCTCCGCTCGCTTTGCGATAGTGGCCAAAATATCATCGGCCTCATATCCATCGATTTCAAAGGATGTAATACCAAAGGCGGTCACGAGTTCATGTAGATAGGACATTTGTGATCGGAATTCATCTGGAGTCTTTGCACGGTTTGCTTTGTACTCGGGGAATATCTCCGAGCGAAATGTCTTTCTCGAGACATCAAATGCAACAGCGACATGTGTAGGTTTTTCATTCGAAAGCAGGGAGAGCAGCATGGTGGCAAAGCCATAAATAGCGTTAGTGTGCTGGCCACCAGCTGTCGTGAAGTTTTCAGCTGGAAGTGCGTAAAAGGCCCGATATGCCATTGAATGCCCATCGATAAGTAATAGGCGTTTGCTCATGGGCTCATCCTAGATTGCTCGCTAGACTCTGACCTTATGAGCGATAAGAGTTTTCTTGAAATTATCCAAGAGCGCGGCGGTGGCGAACTTGGAATAAAGATGGGCATCGAAATAATTGAGGCCTCCCCCCAGCGTTTAGTAGCGACAATGCCCGTTGAGGGAAATAGGCAACCCATCGGTTTACTACATGGCGGAGCTAGCGTAGTTTTGGCTGAAACTTTGGGGTCAGTTGGCTCTGCTCTTCATGCCGGTCCAACTAGAATGATTGTTGGAGTAGATATCAATGCGACTCATCATAAATCGGCAACTGAAGGAGTTGTTACAGCGGTTGCTACAGCGATCTCTTTGGGTAAGACACTCTGCTCGTACGATGTTGTCATTACTAACGATAAAGGCGAACGCACATGTACTGCACGAATCACCTGCTTAATTCTGGCCGAGCGAGCTTAATCTACTTACTAACCGCCTAAGTAGGCCTTAGTTACCGCCTCGTCCTTAGCCAAATCCGATGCAACTCCGCTCATTTTTATCAGGCCCGACTCTAGAACATAAGCTCTATCTGCCACATCCAATGCCGCTGAAGCATTTTGCTCAATGAGCAAGATAGTAATTCCCTGTTCGCGAATCTTAATAATTGTTTCAAAAATCATATCCACCAAAACCGGAGCTAGACCCATTGAAGGTTCATCAAGAAGAAGAAGCTTGGGAGCGCCCATGAGTGCGCGAGCTACAGCAAGCATCTGCTGTTCTCCACCAGACATCGTTCCGCCTTTTTGCTCATAGCGTTCACGAAGCTTTGGGAAGAGATCTAATACTCTCTCTCGATCGGCTTCAATAGCGGCTTTGTCGTTACGTAGAAAAGCACCGAGATCTAGATTTTCGCGCACCGACATCCGGGGAAAGATTCTGCGACCTTCAGGAGATTGGCAAAGTCCTTTGGACACAATTTCATGTCCAGCCTTGCCGGCAATCTCTTGGCCATCAAAGACTATGCTGCCAGAGATCGGTTTGAGTAGCCCAGAAATTGTTCGAAGAGTGGTCGATTTACCGGCACCATTTGAACCAATTAATGTGACTATCTCGCCCTGATTGACTGTAAGAGAGAGACCCTTCACGGCCATAATGGAGCCGTAAGAGACCTTAAGATCTTTAACTTCAAGTAGGACGCTCATGCCTTCTCACCCTTTGCTTTACCGAGGTATGCCTCGATTACTCGTTGATTGGATTTAATCTCCGCAGGTGCACCTTCTGCGATCTTTTCTCCTTGATCGAGAACAGTAACTCGCTCTGATACCGACATTACAACGCTCATATCATGTTCGATTAAGAGAATTGATACATCTTGTTCATCACGGAGTTTGTATACGAAGTTAATAAAGGTCAAAGACTCTTGAGGATTCATACCGGCAGTCGGTTCATCCAATAAGAGAACCTTCGGCTTCAAAGCCAGTGCACGCGCAACCTCAAGTCGGCGCTGATCTCCGTACGAGAGATTTCGAGCATACTCCCCCGCCATTTTTCCAATGCCGACGAAATCTAGAAGTCTGCGTGCTTCTTCGCGTGCCTGCTTTTCCTCACGGCGCTGGGAAGGGGTTCCAATAATCGTTGCGATAATTCCAGCCTTCATATGCGAATGCATCGCGACCATGACATTTTCTTCTGCAGTCATGAGACCAAAAAGACGGATATTTTGGAAGGTTCTCGCGACACCAGCGGCAGCTATTTTATGAGGAGGCCTAGCAGTGATGTCCTCTTCGCCAAATAGAACGTTTCCACTCGTTGGCTTATACAAACCAGTTAGAACATTAAAGAATGTCGTCTTACCAGCACCATTGGGACCAATCAAACTAACAATCTTTCCCGATGGAATATCGAAAGTAACATTGTTAACGGCAGTGAGTCCGCCGAATTTAACGGTTATATCTTTTGCAATCAGAGCACTAGTCATTAGTGATGCCCCCCTAGGTTCGAAGTCTCATCATCTGACTCATGCAAAATCGCTTTAAGTCTGGATTCTGGGATCATGCCCTCGCGCTTGTAAAGCATCATGAGAATAAGAACTCCACCAAAGAGAAGGAAGTTATATGACGGAAAGTTAATCGAAGTCCCAAAGCTGTTATTAACGAGATCACCAAAGGCTGGAAGTCCTGTCGAGTTGATCCAAGCGATTAAGAGCGCTCCAACCATTACTCCCCATACATTTCCCATGCCGCCGAGAACAACCATAGCTAGCAAGATGATTGAGATGGAGAAATTAAAGCGATCGGCAAAAACTCCGTTAACGTGCGTTGCAAATGCAACTCCACCAACTCCACCACTAAATGCACCTACTGCATAAGCAGCTAACTTTGTTGGCATAAGCGCAACACCCATCATGCTGGCCGCTAACTCATCCTCGCGGATGGCAAGCCAGGCACGTCCAAGTCGGCCTTTGCGAAGTCTTAATGAAACGAAGACCATGACGGCAGTTAGGAAGACGAAAATTGCAAACTTCCAACTAAAGTCAAAGGGTCCGAGAATTTTCCCAGGAACCGACACGTTATCAATCGGTGAGATTCCCTTAGTTCCATTAGAGAGATTGAAGCCGCCGATGTTTTCACCATTAGTGAAAACTTGCGGGATAATTTCACCAAAGCCCAAGGTGACAAGGGCGAGATAGTCACTCTTCAAACGCAGGGTTGGTGCACCGATAATAATTCCAAATATGGCGCAGATTATTCCACCGATTATAAGAACACCCCAGAAACTTACGTGGATTCCTGGTTGATCTGCGGCATCAGGGGATGAGAAGAAGTGGAAGTTCACCTGTCGGAAAAAGGTAGACATGAACCAACCGGCTGAATATCCGCCAATCGCCCAGAAAGCTACAAAACCGAGATCTAGAAGTCCGGCATAACCAACCACAATATTGAGGCCGAGCGCACAAATAACCCAGACCATAGCTTCATTAACGGTGGTTGGAGGCAGCCAGTTCTGGAAAATCGTTTGTGGTCCCTCTGGAAGGTTATACATCACGAAGGCGTAGAAGAA
>CANIBB010000031.1:0-9134 GCA_947465575.1 Actinomycetota bacterium
CCAGCTAAAGAAGGATCAGAAATCAAAATCGCGGCGTTCGCTCCCATTGAAAGTGCCTTACGTATCGCCTCAGTCGCGCGCTCTGGTCCCATTGAAATCACGGTAACCGTGTTAGCCCCGCCCTCTTCATTTCCACCGTGAGCTTCGGCAATTTTGAGCGCCTCTTCAATGGCATATTCATCGAGATCATTGAGAACGGCATCGACATTAACCCGATCGAGATAGCCATTGAGCATTTTCTTCTCGGCCCATGAATCTGGAACCTGCTTGATGCATACGGCGATCTTCATGGGCGATATGTTACTGATGAGTAACACGAAAGAGCAAAGTAGGCGCGCAGGTAGGGCAGAATTGCCAGGTGCTACCTGCAGATCCCAGAACCCTTGGAGCCACCGTTACCGAAGGTGGGACTAACTTTGCCATCTGGTCTAACGCCGCCGATGCCGTTGAACTATGCCTATTTAATGAGATCAACGGAGCTTTGGTTGAGACCCGTTTTGCAATGTCGCATCGAAATGGGCCTATCTGGCATGGATATTTAGCAGGCGTCAGACCCGGCCAGCGTTATGGATATCGGGTCTATGGTCCATGGTCACCGGAACATGGCGTTCGATTCAATGATGCCAAACTATTAATCGATCCATATACGCATTTATTGGTCGGTGACCTCTCTTATGTTGCAGAGATTTATGGCCATGTAGCAGTTGATGGAACGGGCGCTGGCGATCTCTCGTTGCGCGATGATCGTGACAGCGCAGGATTTACTCCTTATTCAGTTGTCACCGATCACAGAGTGCGCGATGTGCAACGCCCACTAGTCCCATGGGCAAAGACTGTTATTTATGAGGCACATGTCCAGGGATTAACAGCAAAGAATTTAGCAATTGCCGTAGATGAACGCGGCACGTACAAGGCGTTGGGCCATCCGAGCACTATCGACCATTTGAAATCACTTGGTGTTACCGCTTTAGAGCTTTTGCCTATCGCTGCTTCATTGACCGAACCGGCGATATTTGCACGAGGCAGGAAGAACTATTGGGGTTATAACTCAATCGCCTTTAGTGCACCTCATTCGGCGTACGCATCAAGTGATGACCCGATTTCTGAACTGCAATGGTCGATAGATCAATTACATAACGCTGGCATCGAAGTGATTCTAGATGTTGTCTATAACCACACTGCCGAAGGCGGAGTCGGCGGACCAACATTGTCATATAAAGGTATCGATAATAAGGCTTACTATCGCCATGACGGTCGTGGTAACTATGTCGATGTGACAGGTTGCGGAAATACTTTTGCGGCCAGTAATCCCCACTCAGTGCGCCAAATTATTGATTCACTGCGATGGTGGATCGAAGTTATAGGCGTTGATGGTTTCCGTTTTGACCTAACTACAGCGCTATACACAAGCGATAGCGCCTTTAATTCCTCATTAATGACGGCAATCGAATCTGATTCAGTCTTGCGCAATTTTAAAATGATTGCAGAGCCTTGGGATGTCACTCGATACTCATTGGGTGATTTTCCACATCCTTGGCGGGAATGGAACGATGTATATCGAGATTCGGTACGCCAGTTTTGGCTCGGTGATCTTGAGCGAGGTTTTGGCGAAGGTGTATCCGATATTGCCAACAGTATTAGTGGCTCGAGTTCGATTTTTTACTATCGCGGTCCAACGTCTTCCATTAATTTTATTGCAGCCCATGATGGCTTTACCTTGCATGACATGGTTACCTACAACGAGAAAAATAATGCGGTGAACGGTGAAAATAATGCCGATGGAAGTGATTCCAATAGATCCTGGAACCTAGGTGTGGAAGGTGAAAGCGATGACCTTGAGATCCAGGCAACTCGACATAAAATAAAGAAATCGATGTTGGCAACTTTAATGCTCTCTTCTGGGGTTCCAATGCTCAGTATGGGCGATGAAGTAAGCCGAACTCAAAATGGTTCCAACAATGCATACTCACTTCCACTTGAATTTACTGAAGAAAGTCAGGCCACGTTTAGCGGTGGTTGGGCCCTCCCCTGGGATTTAACGCCAGAGGCGGCAGATATTTTGGCAACTGTTCAGACTTTGTCTAATATTCGGCGCACATATTTAGCCGATGCTGCATCCGAGTTCTTTACAGGCCTTGTTGATCAAGGAACTAAACGAAAAGATATTGCTTGGTTTTCACTAGGTGGTCACGAAATGAGCGATATTCACTGGGCCGATGAAGAAAAACGCAGCATCACTGTCTTGGTTGAGGCCGATCCCGTTCGTGGTTTATTACTCTTAATGAACTCGTCCACCAGTGAAACTGTTTTCACTCTACCTGATCAACAGTGGGGCGAAACTTTTAGATGTATCTTTGATGCAAGTCAAGACGTACTGACATATGAGCCCATAATCGCCGCACCAGGCTCAAAGATTTCTGTGCCAAAACACACTACGCAGGTCTGGCTAGTCTCTCGTACTAGGCAGTAAATGCAGTTGACCAGTAATATTTAACAATCATGTTGGCACTCATCGCACCCGGTCAGGGTTCACAAACTCCAGGGATGCTCAACTCTTGGATTGAAGATCCAACATCAAAAAGTTTTTTAATGAAGTGGTCGGCAGATATTGATTTAGATCTTGTGCGCCTTGGAACAACGGCCGATGCCGATGAGATAAAAGATACGGCCAATGCCCAACCACTTATCGTTGCGACCTCATTATTAGCAGCTCACGCACTTGGTATTAAAGAATTTGCACTCGTGTCTGGTCACTCAGTCGGTGAACTAGCTGCGGCAGCGTTAAGTGGTGCGATAAGTGAATCAGATGCACTGCGCCTTGTCCGTACTCGTGGAATCGAAATGGCAAAGGCCGCGGCAACAACACCCGCTGGAATGTCGGCTGTTCTCGGTGGTGATCGAAGCGAAGTTCTCGCAGCTATTGCATCTTTATCTTTGGTCGCCGCAAATGACAATGGCGCGGGCCAGATTGTGGCAGCTGGAGATCTAACTGCACTCGCCACTCTCGCTGAAAATCCGCCGGCCGGTGCACGCGTCCGTGCTTTGGCTGTGGCCGGTGCTTTTCATACCTCTTATATGGCATCGGCCGTTGCACCTCTTGCCGACTTGGCTGCCAGCATTAGCATTCATCCACCGTTGATCCCTTTTATCTCTAATAAAGATGGTGCCGCCGTTAGATCCGGCGCTGAAATCGTGGCTCGAATCGTCAATCAAATCGCTAATCCGGTGCGGTGGGATCTATGTATGCAGGCGTTGAAAACAATGGGAATCACGGGTGTCATTGAATTACCGCCGGCTGGAACTCTGGTTGGCTTGCTCAAGCGCGCAGTGCCCGAGATTGAAAGCTTCGCGCTAAAGAGCGCACTCGACATAGATGCTGCTCGCGAATTCGCAGGAAGGCACCAATGAGCATAAAACTTCCCGCCATGGGCAATAGTCAGATTCTCTCTGTCGGTTCTTATCGTCCCAAGCGCCTAGTCCCTAATAGCGAAATCATTGATCTAATCGATTCAAGTGATGAGTGGATTCAACAGCGTACTGGAATTCAAAGCCGTCGCTTTGCTGGCCCTGATGAAACTATTATCACGATGGCGCAAGCTGCATGTGAAAGCGCGCTGCTTCGTGCGAAATTGACGATTGCCGATATTGACACAGTGATTGTGGCAACGATTACATATCCAGTTCAAGCACCAAGTGCGGCTACCGACTTAGTAAGAGTATTAGGCAATCCAAAGATTGCAGCCTTTGATATTAGCGCGGCCTGTGCTGGTTTTTGCTATGGCGTTGCGATGGCAAGTGATTTAGTTCGCGCCGGAACATCCAAAAATGTACTTGTTGTCGGAGTTGAAAAGATTTCAGATTTTCTTGATCCGACCGATCGTGGAACTGCTTTTATTTTCGGTGATGGCGCAGGCGCTGTCATTGTTGGACAAAGTAGCGAGCCTCTGATTGGACCTTCTGTTTGGGGTTCTGATGCAGAATCACGTGAGGCGATTACGTTGAGCCCGGCTTATACAGTTTTTAGAAACTCCCCTGATAAAGGTGTCGCCGAACTTGGTTGGCCAAATATTTCCCAGCAAGGTCAAACCGTTTATCGTTGGGCCGTATTTACTGTTGGCAAGATTGGAATAAAAGCACTTGAAGCCGCCGGCGTACGTCCAGATGAGCTCGGTGCATTCATTCCGCATCAAGCAAATATGCGCATCATCGAGTCAATGGCAAAAGAGATTAAGATCCCTGCAAACGTTGTAATCGCCGATGACATTCGTGTCAATGGAAATACCTCAGCAGCATCCATTCCCCTAGCCATGGATGTGCTTTTGGAAAAACATCCCGAACTCCACGGTACGTTGGCACTTCTGATCGGCTATGGCGCAGGCCTTGTATATGCCGCACAAGTGGTGCAATTACCCCCCAAACCTTGAGATTTTCGCCACTTGAGCGCGCTGATACTCGTAAGTACCGGATTTTTAATAGAGAATAACGACCTATCGATAAGAAGAAAATAAACCAGCTAACGGATGGAATAAATAAAATGGCACTTGCACAAGCAGATGTACTTGCAGGATTAAAAGAGATCGTTGAAGAAGTAGCTGGCATCCCTGCTGCATCAATCGAGATGGACAAGAATTTTACTGAAGATTTAGAAGTTGATTCATTGAGCATGGTTGAAGTTGTCGTTGCCGCAGAAGAGCGCTTCGGTGTGAAGATTCCAGATGAGGCAGTAACTGATCTCGTAACTGTTGGCGATGCCGTTAACTTCATCGTCAACGCAGCTAAGTAGCAAGTAGAAAGTTCTCTTATGTCCGCCCGTCGCGTCGTCGTCACCGGTCTTGGTGCGACTACGCCACTCGGTGGTGACGTCACAACAACGTGGTCGGCGCTTTTAGCCGGAAAAAGTGGTGTGCGTTTACTAACTGAGGATTGGGCACAAACTATTCCTGTTCATTTTGCTGCGCGCGTTGCCGTCGAGCCAAGTGAGCAGATGGAGCGCGTAGAAATGCGCCGCTTAGATAGATCAGAGCAGTTCGCCCTCATCGCATCACGTGAAGCCTGGAAAGATGCAGGCTCTCCCGAGATGGATAAAGAGCGCTTGGGTGTTGTCATTGCCTCTGGTATCGGCGGAGTAACAACGTTGCTCGATCAATATGACATATTGCGTGAAAAAGGCGCACGTTTTGTAAGTCCTCACACAGTCCCAATGTTGATGCCAAATGGTCCAGCGGCAAATGTTGGACTTGAATTACAGGCAAGGGCAGGTGTTCATACGCCGGTCAGTGCTTGCGCATCAGGGGCTGAGGCAATTGGATATGCCTTAGACATGATTCGAAATAACCGCGCCGATGTTGTTGTAAGCGGCGGCGTTGAAGCAGCAGTTCATGCAATGCCCATGTCTGGCTTTGCTGCGATGAAGGCGCTTTCAACAAGAAACGATGATCCAGCGCGCGCATCTCGTCCATATGATTTAAATCGCGATGGCTTTGTTTTAGGTGAAGGTGGCGGAATCCTCGTTCTTGAAGAGTACGAACATGCACGCGCCAGAGGTGCCAAGATTTACTGCGAAATTGTCGGTCAAGGCTTAACATCTGATGGTTATCACATTGCAGCCCCCGATCCAGATGGCGCAGGCGTACAGCGTGCCCTGAAATTTGCGCTGCGCGATGCTGGTTTAACAACAAAAGACATTGTTCATTTAAATGCTCATGCAACGTCCACGCCTGCGGGAGATGTTGCCGAAGCAAATGCACTACGCGCAGCCCTTGGTGCCGATGCCGACCATGTTGCAGTCTCTGCAACTAAGTCGATGACTGGCCATTTATTAGGCGGCGCCGGTGCGATTGAATCGGTATTTATAGTAAAAACTCTGCAAGATCGTCTTGCTCCACCAACGATTAATATCGATGATCTAGATCCAGCCGTCACCGTCGATGTCGTGCGCGATAAGCCACGAGCATTGCCGGCCGGAGATATAGCAGCACTTAATGACTCATTTGGTTTCGGTGGTCACAACGTCGTATTGGTATTTAAGAGCTTATAGATGCCGACGCCGGTAACTGATCCCCGTGATCCAGAACTACGCATTGCTCGTTTAGTCGATCATGGAAAATTCGAATTCCTAATCCCCCGCACTAATGGCGGGATGGTTGCAGTGACGGGATTGATCAAAGGTAACAAAGTTGTAATTTTCGCATCGGATGCGACGATAAAAAGTGGCGCACTCGGAGTCGATGGATCGAAAGTGATTGTTACTGCCTACAAGGCCGCTATGGGCGCACAAGTGCCTGTGATTGGTATTTGGCACTCAGGTGGTGCTCGTTTAAGCGATGGCGTTGCATCCTTAGATGCATTCGGAGAAGTCTTTCAATCGATGATTTCTGCAAGTGGTCGAATTCCCCAACTCTCACTTGTGCTTGGACCAACTGCAGGCGGCGGTGCATATGGACCGGCCCTGACCGATGTTGTAGTTCTTGCACCTGAAGGTCGCATCTTTGTAACTGGTCCCGATGTTGTTAAAAGCGTTACCGGCGAAGATATCGACATGGCCCTTCTCGGTGGACCTGAAGCGCACAAGAAAAATAGCGGACTCGCACACATCATCGCCCCTAATGAGCAAGAGGCATTCGATGATATTCGCGACTTAACTGCCCTTTTCGCAAATCAAGGTTTCATGAAGCCAGATGTTGAGGATATTGATCTCTCACAATTTGTTCCTGATTCGAAGATTCGAACCTATGAAGTTCATCCTTTAATCGATGCAATTTTAGATACAGAAACTGAACACATCGAACTTCTCTCAATGTGGGCTCCAAATATGACGACAATAATTGGACGTTTAGGTGGCGCAACCGTTGGCGTTCTTGCAAATAATCCAGCACACATCGCTGGTGTATTAGATGCCGCCGCGGGTGAAAAAGCCGCGCGCTTTGTTCGTACATGTGATGCCTTTGGAATTCCGCTCATTGTGATCGCCGATGTACAGGGATTTCTACCAGGAGCGGGTCAAGAGTGGGAAGGCGCAGTCAGGCGAGGTGCGAAGTTGCTACATGCATTTGGCGAATCAGTTGTCCCACGAGTTACATTGATTACGCGCCGTGCATATGGCGGGGCATACGTTGCAATGAACTCTAAAGCCTTGGGTGCTACGAGAGTATTTGCGTGGCCGCAAGCTGAGGTTTCCGTAATGGGCGCAGTTGCCGCCGTACGCGTACTGCACCGAAGAATATTGGCAGATTTGCCTGCCGAACAGCGCGAATCAATGGAGTTAGAGCTCGCGGCAGAACATGAAAAGATTTCAGGTGGCGTCATCCGCGCAATCGAAATCGGCGCAGTCGATGAGATGGTTGAACCAAGGCTAACCCGCAGCGCACTAGCTAAAACAATTGCCGATGCACCTCATCGCCGTGGAAGCCACGGAAATATTCCGCTTTAATTTTTTTTATCAGCCAGTTTTAAAGGTAACCGAAACAGTTGCCGTAACTGTCTTTTCAATAGTAGACGTGTCGTATGCACCGTAATCAGCTGTCATCGTTGAATCAGGTGTTGTGATTTGAATTGGTCCAGCTTTTACATTTACGAGAGAACCAAGTTCGCTGCCCACGGCCTTTGTAAGTGCCTCAGCACGAACCTTTGCATCCTTCATCGCATCGCTCATTAACGCTGGGCGAAGCTCTGGCAAGTTTGAGATGTAGTACTGGGGACCATAGTTATTGACGTTGATTCCAGTTTCTAGAAGTGAACCAATGCCTTGGCTGAGCTTTGAGACAAGTGCAACATCTTTTGTGCGCACTGTTACGTCGCGATTAGCGCGGTATGAAAGTATGCGCCCGGTCGAATTTCCATTGACATACTCTTCGTTGGCATATGTTGATACTGCGCCAAGTGTGAGTGCATCTTCTGGGATTCCGCCATTAGTTAAATACTTTGAAAGAGCAGCAACATCGCTATCTACTTTCTTAACTGCCGTACCAACTGCAGGTGATGAAAGGCTGACTGAAAGCGTCCACACCGCATTATCGGCTGTGGCTGAAGTCTTTGCTGAACCAGTGACAGTTATTCCATCACTACTACGCGATGCAAAACCGGATCCAACCTTCATTAAACCAATACCAAGTGCCAGTGAAAGAATAATTGCGGAGATAATAATTGTTACCGCTTTACGACGTTCAACGGTGATAATTGGAGATTCATGTAGTTGACTCATGGCTAAATTATATTCGATTAGATTGCGCGAAGGTGTGAAAGCTCTTGGTGATTGACCCCACGAAAACGCTCTAGTTCGTTTTCCCAGTCATTTCCAATAATGAGTGTCAACCCTGCGCGGATAGACTCCTCATCAAAACTATGCGTAAGAACTGCCTCGAGTTGGTTTTCACTAATAATTACCGCACCCGTTAAATCCGTTAGTGCGCGATGGATTCCAAGCTCTGGGGTAAAGCGAAATAACTCTCCGCCGTTATTGGTGTCCTCTTGAACTTCAAAGTAGATGTAGTGCCAACTTCGCAGCGCACTTGCAATCGCCGCTGCCACGCCACCGCGATCGCGCCATGTGATGGTGCATTTAAAGGTGCCAGCTTTGAGCATCTGAGGCGTCCACTCGATTGACAACCCCGCCCCCAATAAATCGGCGAGCGCCCAATCGATATGGCTGCGCAGCGCAGATGGCGCGCTGTGGATGGTAAGTACACCCCTGACGGCCAGAGCCGTGGAGGATCGGGTTAATCGTTGCATCAAAAACTCCTAGCAAGGACGCCGATTGCGACCTTCCCCGGCCGCCTTATGCTCCTGCTAGTAGCTTAATTACACACCCCCCAGGCTCAAACTGTCCAGCCCCACTTTAGGTATACCCGACGGTAGGCGCTACAGTTGACCTTAGTCCGACGCTTAATCAGTACCCGTATCATGTAATACATATTCGGTATCGCTGGCGCAAGAAGAAGACCGTGGTCGAGGATCTCTCGAACACCCACATATCGAAGGAAAAGTAAAAACATGGCAACAGGTACAGTTAAGTGGTTCAACTCTGAAAAGGGTTTCGGTTTCATTGCAGTTGATGGTGGCGGACAAGATGTATTCGTTCACTACTCAGCAATTCAAGGAAACGGTTACAAGTCTCTTGAAGAGGGTCAGGCAGTTTC
>CANIBB010000032.1:0-9000 GCA_947465575.1 Actinomycetota bacterium
TAAATCTTGAGCGCCGGGCAGTGGCCAGAGGCGGTGAGTTTGAGATTCTTAAAAATGGTGATGTGGGTACTCGAACAATGTGGCGGGCGAGCCTTTAGCTTCTGCCTACGCTAAGTCGAACTGCCATAGCCGCGGCCTGTGTTCGTCGTTCAAGCCCTAATTTCCTCAGAAGAGAAGAGACGTAGTTCTTAACCGTCTTTTCAGCCAAGAACATATTCTTTGCAATCTCTCTATTGGTCATGCCTTCACCAATAAACTCAAGTACGCGCTGTTCTTGATCAGTCAGCTCGTAGATTTCACTTGCGGGGTTTTTGTTTTCACGAAGGCGATTAGTTACCGATGAGATTAACTTTGTATCAAGGAAGCTCTCTCCAGCTGCAACTCTGCGAATTGAGGCAAGGAGCTCCAAATTCTTTATATCTTTAATCAAATAACCAACGGCCCCTCCTAGGACCGCGCCAAGGAGAGCCTCATCATCTTGAAATGAGGTGAGCATTAATACCTTTAACTCGGGCTTAAGACTGATTAGATCCCGGCAGAGTTCAATGCCATTTCCATCTGGTAAGCGCACATCTAAAACAGCAACATCGGCATCCAAAGCTGCAAAATTAACTACTGCCTCTTCACAGTTTGCCGCACTTCCGACAACCAACAAATCCTCTTCGGCATCAATCAGATCTATTAATCCCTTACGTACGAGTTCATGATCATCGACAACGAAGACTTTTGTTTGCACTGAAATCCTTAATCTAGTTTCGTATCAACTCAATATGCCACTTATCCGGACCTTCGTCTAGGAAGTTGACTGAGAAATTTCCTGGGTGCTTCTTCTCGATTTGAGCAAGTAAAGGAATCGGCTTATGGGGTGCCACAAGCACCATTCCCTGGCCAGATTTAAGCGATTCAAGGGCTCCAAATATCGCTGGGTGGCGAATTTCGTGAGGTATTAATGTGGCATCGAGTTCAGGAAAAGTTGATGAACTCTCCTCGCCACAACGGCATGAGTGTGATCCTGAATTCTCTGGGGCTTTAGTTATTTCAATAATTTCCATGTCCACATTCTATCTTTTGAATATTATCGTCCAAACGATTATTGCTTCAGTTACCGAGAGCAACCCCTCAAACCCCTGGATTATGCCCCTGTTTTTACTGGTGAATTCTCTAGTATCGCCCATTCGTCATCGCTAAATAGCCGTGATCGGATAAGGAATCGTTTTCCTTCAGGTGATTCAAGAGAGAATCCGCCACCGCGACCAACAACAACATCGATTGTTAAATGCGTATGTTTCCAATATTCAAACTGCGAGGCCGACATCCAAACTTGAATTGGCTCTGCGATATCTTTAATAATGAACTCACCAATTAGAACATCGGAGCCACCAACGCGAAACTCGCCTTTGAGATAACACATGGGCGATGATCCATCACAGCAGCCACCTGATTGATGAAACATCAGTGGTCCATTTATTTTTGTAAGCTTGAGTAATAGCTCTGCCGTCTCGGGTGTGTAATCAACTCGAGACGGCAGAGGCATTAGTACTCCTTAAAAGAAACCGAGCTTGTTTGGTGAGTATGAAACTAGCAGGTTCTTTGTCTGTTGGTAATGATCGAGCATCATCTTATGATTCTCACGGCCGATTCCAGAGGCTTTGTAACCACCAAAGGCAGCTCCTGCTGGATAGGCGTGATAACAGTTAGTCCAGACTCGACCGGCTTGAATTGCTCGGCCTGCGCGATAAGCGGTATTCATATCGCGTGTCCATACTCCCGCACCTAGTCCGTACAAGCTGTCGTTTGCGATTTCCATAGCGTTATCAAAACCATCAAACTTCGTAACAGACACAACTGGACCGAAGATTTCCTCTTGGAAGATGCGCATCTTGTTGTGGCCTTCAAAGATTGTTGGCATTACGTAGTAGCCACCGGATAGTTCTCCGCCCAAATCTGCGCGTTCTCCACCTGTAATTACCTTTGCGCCCTCTTTCTTACCAATATCGAAGTAAGAGAGGATCTTTTCTAGCTGATCGGTACTGGCTTGTGCGCCAATCATCGTTGATAGATCTAGAGGGTGTCCCTGCTTAATTGCATTAGTGCGTGCAGTGACATCACCTAAGAACTTGTCATACATCTTGGTGTCGATGAGCCCACG
This sequence comes from Actinomycetota bacterium, assembly GCA_947465575.1. Classification (GTDB taxonomy): domain Bacteria; phylum Actinomycetota; class Actinomycetes; order Nanopelagicales; family Nanopelagicaceae; genus Planktophila. Next base: position 2,150 of record CANIBB010000032.1, read on the forward strand.
AGAAGGACATGTGCAAACTTCGCCTTGGTTGACGGCAAACATTGTGAAGCCTTCGAGTGCCTTGTCATAGAATGCATCATCCTCCGCTGCAACATCGGCAAAGAAGATATTCGGGCTCTTGCCACCGAGTTCAAGAGTGACAGGAATGATGTTCTCAGATGCGTACTGCATGATGAGGCGACCCGTTGAGGTTTCACCAGTGAAGGCAATCTTTGCAATACGTGGAGATGATGCAAGTGGCTTTCCAGCTTCGACACCAAAACCATTGACGATATTGACGACACCATCTGGCAGTAGATCTTTAATGATGTCCATTAAAAATAGAATTGAAACAGGTGTCTGCTCGGCTGGCTTTAGGACTACGCAGTTACCTGCAGCAAGGGCAGGGGCTAACTTCCAAATGGCCATCAAAATTGGGAAGTTCCACGGAATAATCTGGCCGACTACTCCAAGAGGTTCGTGGAAGTGATAGGCAACTGTGTCCTCATCCAACTCACCGGCTGATCCCTCTTGGGCGCGAATGGCGGCCGCAAAGTATCTGAAGTGATCGATTGCAAGTGGGATATCAACGTAGAGCGCTTCGCGAACTGGCTTTCCATTTTCCCATGTTTCAGCAACTGCAATAGCTTCAACGTTTGCTTCCATGCGGTCGGCGATCTTGTTCAAAATAATCGCACGGGCAGTTGCTGATGTCTTGCCCCATGCAGGAGCGGCTGCATGGGCGGCATCTAACGCCTTATCTATATCTTTTGCATTTCCACGGGCAACATCACAGAAAACTTTTCCAGTTACTGGAGTGACATTTTCGAAGTATTGACCTGAATCTGGCTTTTCATATTTGCCGTTGATCCAATGGTCATAACGAGGTAAATATGTAACTTTGCTTCCGGGTTGTCCGGGAGCTACGAAATCAGTCATTTCTACTCCAATTTCATGAGCGCATTGGTGCGCACATGGTTGGATTGAAAGTAGACCTGCTGAGAGAGCCTGACAAGAGGTTAGCGAGTCCTACCTCTCTAAAGTGTGGCTAAAAGAGTTAAGCCATAGCTTTCTTTAGGTTTTCATCGATCGATGCCAAGAAATCCTGTGTTGTCTGCCAAGGGGCATCCCTAGAGATCAAGATTGCGAGATCTTTAGTCATCTTGCCCTGCTCTACTGTTTCAATGCAGATGCGCTCTAACGTGTCGCAGAATGCAGCAAGCTCGGCGTTGTTATCTAACTTTGCGCGGTGTGCTAATCCACGAGTCCACGCAAAGATTGAGGCAATTGGATTTGTAGATGTTGCATTGCCTTTTTGGTGCTCGCGATAGTGACGAGTCACTGTGCCGTGAGCAGCCTCAGATTCAACGATCTTTCCATCTGGTGTCATAAGAACGGATGTCATTAAACCAAGTGAGCCATAGCCCTGTGCCACGGTGTCGGATTGAACATCGCCGTCATAGTTCTTACATGCCCAGACATATCCACCCTCCATACGAAGTGACATTGCAACCATGTCATCGATCAAACGGTGCTCATACCAAATTCCTGCAGCATCGAAGGCAGTTTTAAACTCTGCCTGGAAAATCTCTTCGAAGATATCCTTGAAGCGACCGTCGTAGGCCTTCAAAATTGTGTTCTTAGTTGACAAGTAGACAGGGAACTTACGGATGAGTCCATAGTTAAGTGATGCTCGCGCAAAGTCACGAATCGATTCATCCATGTTGTACATTCCCATGGCAATACCTGATGAAGGGAAATCAAAGACATTGTATTCAATTGGCTTTGAACCATCTTCTGGGACAAAGGTCATCGTTAATTTACCGGCACTCGGAACTAGGAAATCCGTTGCCTTGTACTGGTCACCGAATGCATGACGGCCAATAACGATTGGCTTAGTCCAGTGAGGCACCAAGCGTGGAACATTGCTAATGATGATTGGCTCACGGAAAATAACTCCGCCCAATATGTTTCTTACTGTTCCATTTGGAGATTTCCACATCTTCTTAAGACCGAACTCTTCAACGCGTGCCTCATCCGGGGTAATCGTTGCGCACTTAATGCCAACGCCATGCTTTTGAATGGCGCGCGCAGAATCAATTGTTACTTGATCATCGGTTGCATCGCGGTTTTCCATGCCAAGGTCGTAGTAATCAAGGTTTACATCGAGGTAAGGAAGAATCAATGACTCTTTGATGAACTGCCAGATGATGCGGGTCATCTCGTCGCCATCTAGCTCGACTACGGTTCCTTCTACTTTGATCTTGGACATGTGTTGAGCTCCCTATTTAGAGTGTTTGGACATCTGCTTGTTTTGCACGGACCGCTTCGGCGGCGGCTTTTAGGGCACTGACCTCTGAATCGGTAAGTGCGCTTTCAATAACTCGTTTAATTCCTGTGCGACCAATCTCGGCTTCAACACCGAGGTAGACACCAGAGATTCCATATTCGCCATCTACCCACGCACATACAGGCATAACGGCACCTGAATCTTCGATTACAGCCTTGGCCATGCGTGCAGCAGCGGCAGATGGTGCGTAGTAAGCCGAACCTGTTTTTAGGAGTGCAACAACTTCGGCGCCACCATTGCGAGTGCGATCAACTAGTTCATTGATTTCTACTTGAGATAAAAGTTCGCTGAGCGCTTTGCCATTTACTGTGCATCGACTTGGAACTGGAACCATTGTGTCGCCATGTGAACCAAGAGTAAGAGTCTTCACTACGCCAACCTTGACCGCTAATTTTTCAGCGACAAAGTTAGTAAAGCGTGCAGTATCTAGCATTCCAGCTTGACCCATCACGCGATTCTTTGGAAAACCTGTTGCAAGTTGGGCAAGGGATGTCATCTCATCGAGCGGGTTTGAAACCACGATAATGACGGCGTTAGGTGAATGCTTAGCGATATTTTCTGCAACTCCACGGACGATGCCTGCGTTCACGCCGATTAAATCCATGCGGCTCATGCCAGGCTTACGTGGAATACCTGCGGTGATAACTACAACATCAGAGTTAGCTGTTGCCTCATATCCAGCGCCTTCAGCCGTTGTTGTCGCTCCGATTATCTTTGTCTCAAAGCCTTCAATAGATCGAGATTGATTCATATCAAGGGCTAAACCCTCAGGCTTTCCTTCGACGATATCGGTAAGAACTACTGTGTCAAAAACATCATATTCAGCTAGACGAAGCGCAGTTGTTGAACCATAAAAACCTGCACCGACTACAGTAACTTTTCCGCCCATGGCGTACTCCCTTTTCTTATCCGAACTAGCAATGCCTCAACTCTACCGCCCGCGAGGAAGTGCAACTGCCAGAGTAAAAAGGGCGATAGCGATTATGAGTGGAAAATAAAAGTCGAATCTACGCAAGTTTCGTCCCTTAAAGGCAATCCCTGCTGTGCCTAACGCGATAAAAAGTGACCCACCTCGCACTATTCCACCTATGCCTAAAGCGATGCCAACGATAATCGCAGCGTTACTGAAGGCGCTAAGTAGGCGATTTGTTAACTGCATGCATCAACCACATTCTTAATCAACATTGCACGCGTCATCGGTCCAACCCCGCCAGGCATGGGTGCAACCCATGAGGCAACGTTCATTACCCCTGGATCAACATCACCAAGTAGGCCAGCATCGGTGCGCGAAATTCCCACATCGATAACTACTGCGCCGGGTTTGATCATCTCAGCCTTTAAGAAATGAGCTTGTCCGATCGCTGCGACGATAATGTCGGCGTTTTTAGTATGCGTTAGTAAATCCTTGGTTCCAGTGTGGGTCAATGTCACCGTTGCATTCTCTTGTTTGCGCGTAAGTAATAAACCAAGTGGACGACCAACGGTTAAACCTCTACCAATGACAGTTACTTCGGCGCCTTTAGTACTAATTCCGTAGTGCGTGAGTAGCTCTACGATTCCATGAGGCGTACACGGTAGCGGCGCGTCATAGCCTGAAACTAATCGACCCAGGTTCATGGGATGCAATCCATCGGCATCCTTAGATGGATCAATAGCTTCTAAGATTCTCTGTGTATTAATTCCCTTAGGTAAAGGTAGTTGGACTATGTAGCCAGTGCATTCGGGTGAAGCATTGAGATCTCTTATAGCTGCCATAACATCGGCCTCTGTAGCGTCGGCGGCAAGATCAACGCGAATAGAGTTAATGCCCACTTCGTGACAGTCACGATGTTTTCCGCCAACGTAAGAGTGTGAGCCAGGGTCATCACCAACTAATACTGTGCCAAGTCCAGGAGTGATCCCGCGAGATTTTAGTTCGACAACTCGAACTGCAAGTTCGGATTTAATTTTTGCCGCTAAGGCTTTGCCATCTAATATCTGTGCGCTCATGCGTGCAATCCTATTGCAGCTTTATGCATGAGAGAAATGGCGCGTACCTGTGAAAAACATCGCAATGCCAGCGTTCTGGGCCGCTGCGATGACTTCTTCATCACGCACGCTTCCGCCGGGCTGAACTACAGCGCTAACACCTGCATCAATTAAGATCTGCAATCCATCAGCAAATGGGAAAAAGGCATCACTTGCAGCAACCGATCCTTTTACTCGTTCCCCTGCGCGAGTGACGGCAAGGCGTGCAGAGTCAACGCGATTAACCTGACCCATTCCAATTCCAACTGATGCACCATTACTACTTAAGAGAATCGCATTGCTTTTAACTGCCCGTACAGATCTCCAAGCAAACTCGAGCTCTTTCATAACGCTGGCATCAACGCTTTGACCACTGACTTGCTTCCAATTCGCTGGTGAATCACCTGGTGCATCAATTAAATCCATCTCCTGCAATAAAGATCCACCAGAGACTGGACGCATCTCAATCGAAGAAATCTTCTGGATGCCACATTGAAGAATTCGAATCGACGGCTTCTTAGATAGAAGCTCCACAGCACCCACGGCATAGCTCGGAGCGATGACAACTTCAGTGAATATCTCAGAGAGTTGAGTAGCCATTTCTAAACTTACTTCTCGGTTAGCTGCAACAACCCCACCAAAGGCTGAAACTGGATCGCACTCATGTGCTTTTTTATGGGCAGATGCGATATCTATCGCCGTTGCAATACCGCATGGGTTTGCATGTTTAATAATGGCAACACATGGTTCGACGTGGTCTAAAGCGGCCCGCCATGCTGCATCTGCATCGGTGTAGTTATTAAATGACATCTCTTTGCCATGCAGCTGAACTGCATTAACAATTCCAGGTGCCCCGCCTGAATAAATTGCTGCACCCTGGTGTGGATTTTCTCCATAACGAAGCGAATCCTTGCGGTGATAAATACGGCCGAACCATTCAGGAAGCTCTTCACTCTCTGCGAGCCAATTCGCAATAGTTAAGTCGTACTCCGCAGTCGTTCTAAAAACCTCAAGTGCTAGTTGTTTGCGTTGTGCAAGAGTGAAACCACCCGCCTTTATGGCATCTATTAGCCCGTCGTACTGCGAAGTTTGGCAGATGACTGCTACCGAGCCATGGTTTTTTGCAGCCCCGCGCAACATAGATGGACCCCCAATATCAATCTGCTCAATGCATTCGGCAAAATCGGCGCCAGAGGCAATCGTTGCCGCAAAGGGATAGAGATTAATGATGACTAAATCAAAAGGTGCGATATCTAAATCCGCGATCGCTGCCATGTGCTGTGGGTTATTTTGATCGGCCAAGATTCCAGAGTGCACACGTGGATGCAAAGTCTTTACGCGACCACCCATAATCTCTGGAAAGCCTGTATAGGAGCTTACTTCTTGCACTGGAATTCCAGCGTTAGCTAATTGAGCAGCCGTTGAGCCCGTTGAGAGAATTTCAATTCCAGCTTCGCTTAAAACTTTTCCTATTTCTAATAGACGTGTCTTGTCGTAGACGCTAAGAAGTGCACGGCGTATAACTTTAACCTCAGGCATGGCGCTCCAGTGTTGGAAGGATCAATGCAATGGTCGCAACTATGAGACCGCGTTCAACTTTCTTAATTCTCTCATGAAGTGAGGCCTCATCATCGCCTGATAAAACCGGCACCTGCATTTGGGTAATGATTGGACCGGTATCTACTCCTGCATCAACCCAGTGCACCGTAGTTCCGGTGACCGAAACCCCTGCAGCTAGCGCATCTCGAACGGCATGTGCCCCTGGGAATTCTGGCAGTAACGCCGGATGGCTATTAATCGTTGGAAAGCGATTAACAAATTCGGCTGGCAAGATCCGCATAAAGCCAGCACTCACGACGAGACCAGGTTTATAGGCTGCAACTTTTTCAATAACCTGTGCGTTCCATCGCTCTCGCGAACCTTCCATCGGGATTCGTTCGGTAGCAATTCCAGCTCTCATCGCACGATCCAAAACCTGCGCATCATCGCGATCGCTCACTACGGCAACTACTTCACAATCTAATTCATCGGCATCAATAACAGCTTGAGCAAGTGAGCCAGCTCCCGATGCCAAAATAACTACGCGTAGGGGCATTAACGCCTACCAATACGCGGCAGATAGAGCGCCAAAAAGGCTCCAACTAGTAACTCTCCCCCGACAGAAAGAGTGAACTTCCATGGCGAGACACCCATTGCAGACATGGCATCGGTTATTAGTGCCCCGCTTCCTGCATATCCAAGAGCGGCGATAATAAGAATCGATGCCAGCAAAGATTGCATGAGAATTCTTGTACTGAGTGCAACCATCCAACTCGCTAGGAGCGCTCCAGAAATAATTACGACCAGTACTCCAAAGTGTGCCCACCGTGAAGTTCCAGATGGAATTGCACCTAAGAGAGGAAATGCTGGGATCGAGTGAAGATCAAAACTTAAAGGCGAAACTATGGAGCCTGAACCAATTGCAAAACCTGTCCCAGAAAAATAGCCCAATGTTGCAACTACAGCGTTAGGAATA
>CANIBB010000033.1:0-8775 GCA_947465575.1 Actinomycetota bacterium
AAAAATGGCAGAGATTACTATCAACGGCGTCGTTCGTACCGAATTTGGTAAAGGCGCTTCACGTCGTGCCCGTCGCGATGGATTAGTTCCTGCCGTTATCTACGGTCACGGTGAGAAGCCACAGCACATCACACTTCCAGCACGCGAACTTGGCGTTGCTCTGAAGCAGTCAAACGTTTTGCTTGACATTGTTATTGATGGAAAGACCGAACTCACACTTCCAAAGGCGATTGTTCGCCACCCACTTAAGCAAATTCTTGAGCACATTGACTTAGTACTTGTTCGTCGTGGAGAAAAAGTTGTTGTCGCTGTTCCTATTCATACAGTCGGCGAGCACGATCGCGATGGCGTACTTGAGCACGTTAACAACACGATCGACGTACGCGTTGAAGCCACTGCAATTCCTAGCTTCATCGAGCTTAATATCGCTGGTCTTGCAGCTGGTACTTCACTTTATGCAGGAGACGTCGTTCTTCCAGCAGGTGTTGAACTCGAATCAGATGTGAAGATGATCGTTGTCCACCTATCTGAGCGCTCAACTGCAGTTGAAGAAGTAGCACCAGTTGTAGCTGCAGCAGATGCAACTGCGGCAGCACCTGCAGCGGCTGTTGAAACGGAAAAGTAGGGCGCCAAACCCTTACCATTACCGTTATGACGTGGTTGGTAGTGGGGCTCGGTAATCCGGGCGATCAATACGCTGCCACCCGTCACAACGTAGGTCAGATGGTTATTGACGAGCTTATTCGTCGACACAGAATTAAATTAACTTCACATAAATCCCGTACTGAAATTGCAGCCTATAAATTGGGCACGGGGGAAAATACCCAATCAATAATTCTGGCCAAATCCAAGGGCTACATGAATGAAAGCGGCGGGCCGATAAAGGCACTTGCAAGTTTTTACTCAGTAGAGACAGAAAACATCATTGCTTTACATGATGAGCTCGATATTGCATTTGCAACTATTCGAAGCAAAATGGGTGGCGGCGACAATGGCCATAATGGACTTAAATCAATGACTTCAGCCTTTGGAACTCCCGACTATCACCGAGTGCGTCTTGGAATAGGAAGACCCATGGGTCAACAAGACCCAGCAGACTTTGTTCTCAAAGCCTTTTCAAAGATTGAACAAAAGGATTTGGCAGAGTTTATTGTCCGCGGTGCAGATGTTGTTGAGTCCCTAATTACGCAAGGTCTTGAGCGCACTCAGACCGCTTTTAACAGCTAATTTCTAACCAGTATTTCTAAGACCTGCAGCGACTCCGTTAATCGTTAGTAGTAATGCACGCTGCACAATTGGATCGGCAGCACCATCGGCATTGCGAACACGCTTAAGCAGGTTAATCTGCAGTAAGTGGATGGGTGATAGATAAGCATCTCTAACCTGCAAAGTTCGCGCCAAAACCGCTTGGTCTCCCAATAAAGAGCTCTTCTTGGTTAAGAGCAATATCTCTGCCACAGTTAAATCGAACTCAATCTGGATTGTCTTTAAGAAGTGATGGAGCTCTTCGGGAACGAGTGCATCTACATAGCGACGGGCAAGAGCTAAATCTGTTTTAGCTAAAGTCATTTCAACGTTGCTAATAAAGGTGTTGAAAAAATGCCACTCATGAAGCATTGTGGCAAGGACATCGGATTTTCCAGCTTCGCGTGCGGCTTTGAGGCCAGATCCAACTCCGAACCATCCTGGGACGATTTGGCGAGATTGGGTCCAGCCAAATACCCAGGGAATCGCACGTAATGCATCTAGCCCACCATGTGCATCTGGGCGGCGCGATGGGCGTGAACCCAAGAAGAGATTGCCCAACTGCTCAACTGGTGTTGATGCATAAAAATATGCCGGCAAATCTTGGTGATCTATTAATGCGCGATACGTTGCAAATGAACTATCGCTGACTAACTGCATGCACTCATTCCAGCTCGATAAATCTTTTGGTGATTGGCGAGGAGCACGGTTGAGAACTGTTGCTTCAAGGGAGGCGGCAAGAGTTAGCTCAATGTTTTCCCGGGCAAGGGATGCAAGCGAATACTTATCGCTAATAACTTCGCCCTGCTCCGTCATCTTAATCTGACCATCCACCGAGCCCCAAGGAAGCGCAACTAAAGCCTCATACGTTGGTCCGCCACCACGACCAACGGATCCACCACGGCCGTGAAACAGGCGCAACTTAACGCCATGTCGCATCGCTACATCTCGAAGAGAGCGTTGTGCACGGTGGATTTCCCATTGACTCGTTGCAATACCCGCATCTTTATTAGAGTCGGAATATCCCAGCATTACTTCTTGGACATCTCCACGGAGGGAGATAAGTAAACGATAAGCCGGATTGCTCAAAAGTTTTTCAAGGATTTCACCTGCAGCTCGCAGTTCGGCCACAGTTTCAAGCAGTGGGGCAAATCCGATTCGGGCCTTCTTATTTTTGAGGTTAATAAGCCCGGCTTGCTGAGCAATCACAACGGCTGCGATTAAATCATCTGCACCCTTTGTCATCGAAACGATATATGTCTCAATTGCTTCAGAGCCAAAGCGATCTATCAAATCGGATACGGCAAAAAAAGTATCGAGTGTCTTTTGCGCCATACTATCCAAACTAGTCACATCTAGGTTTGTATCAGCGGCTAAAAATGCGGCGAGAATTTCGAACTTTTCGTCATGTGTTTTTTCGATGTAACCCGCAATATTGGTTGCCTGCATCAGAAGATTATGGTGAGCATCTGAATGCTCGCGAATATCCATCGTTGCATGTGTAATACCAAAGGCAGCGACCGTTCGAATCGTGCGCTCTAATAGACCCGTAGCAATGAGCTCACCTTTGTGCGCAAAGAGTGAGTCGCGCATAAGCATTAGATCTGCTATTAATTCAGAGGCCTCGGCGTAGTCACGGTGCTCAACATGTGGAGCACCCTTTGCATGGCGATCACGTGTTAGCGCTAGGCGATGGACGATCGCAGTCGCTTTTAAACGATATGGCTCTTGCGCATTAAGGCGAAGGAAGCGTGGTTCGAACTCGGTGATGTACTTTAAATCATTTTCCACAGAGGCGGTCAGTTCGGGAGTTGCTCCGATAATTCGACTTGAAATTGAAAGCATCTGGCGTAGCGCATCCATCGCTGCAATAGTTGTTCGAATCGCGTGACCGACTTGAAGCACCATTGCATCGGTTGTGACTTGAGCGTTCACATTTGGGTTACCGTCTCGGTCTCCGCCGATCCAACTTCCAAAAGACAATGGGCGAGCGGTAACCGGTACGACAACATCGATACGCTTCATCTCGCGTGCAAAATCATTGAGAACTTCTGGGACTGTTTGTTTAAATAAATCATCGAGGTAGTAGAGGGCGTTCATAGCTTCATCAAGAGGCTCGGGCTGTCCAACTCGTAGTTCATCTGTCTGCCACAGTAGGTCGATTGTTTCGGCAAGACGCTCTGCCTGGGAAGGGTTACGTGAATCCTCAAGCAAATCTGCAATCTGTCCCATCTTGCTCAATACTGAACGGCGCGCAGCCTCTGTTGGATGCGCGGTAAATACTGGACGCACTGACATTTCATTTATCCATTGCGAAATTTCGGCAGTTGATAGTTCATGTCCGGGCGTTTGAGCTTGTAGTGCGGCTTCAATCTTGTCGACCGCCCGCGTCAACCATGATCCACCATCTGCCCGCGCATCGGCTAGGACTCGTGCGCGGTGTACTTGCTCTGCAATGTTGGCTAAATTGAAATAGGTACTAAAGGCTCGTACCAACTGCACTGAATCCTCAACAGAAAGTGATGCAAGAAGCTCCACGCCATCGCCTTCGCGCACCGCCATTCGAACTTTTTCAACGAGGGCTAGGAGTTCGGCGCCTTCTTGGCGCACCAAAGTCTGGCCGAGTAAATCTCCGAGCTTGCGCACATCGCTACGCAGAGCGGCATCATCTGCTGCAACTGCCCCGCCAATGCCTTCAATGCTCATGGGGTTATCCTCTCAGTTCGCCGTGAGCGTTGGCGACAAATTAGAATGAGTTCATTAGCCCCCTCCCATTTGGGAACGGGGCCTTAGGGCGTTTCTCGGGGAGGTGCACGATGCGTGGATTAATTAATACTCTGCCCTCAACGGCCAATGAATCTCACATTGTGGCACCTTCGGCGATGTACCCCTTTTTACTTGCTGCCAAGGCCGATGAATCACCGATCCTCGTTATCACTAGTTCAAGTAGGAGTGCTGAGGATTTAGTCAGTGAACTTCGCGAACTACATAACAACGTTATGGAGTTTCCAGCCTGGGAAACGTTGCCGCATGAGCGGTTGAGTCCTCGCAGTGACACGGTTGCGCGGCGCATTGCAACGCTCTATTCGCTGGGAGAAAAACAGAGAGTTAATCCAATAGTTGTTACTCCCGTACGTGGTGCTATTCATCGCATTATTGGCGATCTTGGAAAATCCGCCTTAATGAAATTAGAGATTGGCAAAGAACAATCACTGGATCTATTAGTTCGCCATTTAGCCGCCCTTGCATATACACGCACCGACTTAGTAGAGCGCCGTGGTGAGTTTGCGGTGCGTGGTGGAATCATCGACCTATTTTTGCCACTAAGTGCACACCCAATACGTATAGATTTTTTTGGTGATGAGATTGAGGATATTAGTTACTTTGAAGTTTCAGACCAACGAACTTTCGCTCCAGTAATAGGCAGTGTCGAAATCTTTCCATGCCGTGAGTTTTTAATTACTCCGACTATTAGGGCACATGCACTAGAGCTTAAAGAGAACCTGCCGAGTGCAAGCGAGCTGTTAGAAAAAATAAGTGAAGGAATATCATTTGAAGGAATGGAGTCATTGATCCCACTTCTAATTGACGAGACACAAACTCTTTTGGCAAGAATGCCCATCAATACACGGGTTGTATTCATTGATTACGAGCGAATCAGATCGCGGGCAGGAGATCTTCTAGCAACCAATGAAGAGTTTCTTAACGCCTCATGGTCAAATGCCGCCCATGGTGCAATCGCTCCAATCCATGACGGCTCGGGAACTTATATGTCATGGGATATCTTTGAAAAAGAGATCACCGACTGCGGATTCTCGCGCGTAGATCTCTCGCCCTTTGGAAGCGATCTTGCAGACGATACTGAGTTTTTGGAGTACCGAGCGATCGATCCGATGCGCGGTGATATTGAGCGCACAGTTGCAGCTCTACGAGAGGCCGTTGAAGCCCATTTCACCGTTGTCTTTGCAACTCATGGCCATGGCATGTTGGAGCGTTATGCCGGCATTTTCCGTAACGCTGATTTGCCCGTACATATCGTTGAACAACTAAGTGCCACGCCGACAAAGGGCAGTATTCACTTAACAACCTCGGTTATTGCACATGGTTTTGAGAGCCAGAGCGAGCAAATCTTTTTCATGACTGAACGGGATTTAACTGGGAGTAAGGGCAGCGTCAAAGATAATCAACGATTACCATCAAAGAGAAAGGCGGCCATTGATCCCCTTGAGCTTCGCGCCGGCGATTTTGTTGTTCACGAACAACATGGAATCGGACGCTACATAGAGCTAGTTCAACGCACGGTCGCCGGGGTAACTCGGGAGTACTTAGTCATTGAATATGCATCGGCAAAGCGTGGCCAACCTGGAGATCGAATCTTTGTGCCGACCGATGCACTCGAACAGGTAAGTAAATATGTTGGCGGTGAAGCGCCGACAGTGCATCGAATCGGCAGCGGTGAATGGCAGAAAGCAAAGGGTCGCGCCCGTAAAGCGGTGCGCCAAATTGCGGGAGAGTTAATCCGTTTATATGCCGCACGCACGAGCTCACCAGGTTTTGCATTTTCACCTGACACACCATGGCAACGCGAACTTGAAGACTCTTTTTCCTACATTGAAACGCCAGACCAACTCTCAACAATTAATGATGTAAAAGCAGACATGGAACGCCCGTACCCGATGGATCGAATCATTTGCGGAGATGTTGGTTATGGCAAAACTGAAATTGCTATTCGCGCCGCATTTAAAGCCGTTCAAGATGGCAAACAGGTGGCAGTACTTGTCCCTACAACTTTGCTAGTCCAGCAACATACAAAGACTTTCGCCGAGCGCTATGCGGGCTTTCCTATAAAAACCGCAGGCCTATCGCGCTTTAATACGGCTAAAGAGGGCAAAGAGATAATTGAAGGATTATCAAATGGAAGCGTGGATGTTGTCATCGGTACGCACAGAATTCTCTCCAAGGATGTTGTATTCAAAGACTTAGGCTTAGTAATTGTCGATGAAGAGCAACGTTTTGGAGTTGAACAAAAAGAGGCGCTTAAGAAGATGCGCACTACGGTCGATGTCTTAGCTATGTCGGCAACGCCTATTCCGCGAACGCTAGAGATGGCAGTTACTGGAATTCGCGAAATGTCCACGATAACAACACCACCTGAAGAGCGCCATCCGATTTTGACCTACGTTGGCCCAGCCGAGGAGGGTCAGATTACGGCAGCGATTCACCGCGAGCTTTTGCGTGATGGTCAGATTTTCTATCTGCACAACCGAGTTGAAAGTATCGATCAAGCAGCATCGCGTTTACAAGAGTTGGTGCCTGAAGCTCGTATCCGAGTTGCACATGGGCAGATGAGTGAAGGGGCGCTTGAGGATGTAATCCTCGGTTTTTGGAATCGCGATTTCGATGTTTTAGTGAGTACAACTATCGTTGAAAGCGGCTTAGATATTCAAAACGCTAATACTTTAATCGTTGAACGAGCCGACCGCTTCGGGCTATCTCAACTTCACCAATTGCGCGGTCGAGTTGGCCGGGGCCGCGAGCGCGCATATGCATATTTTCTCTACCCAGCTGATCAACCGCTATCCGAGCTCGCACATGAGCGATTAACAACTATCGCGGCAAATACCGATTTAGGTTCTGGAATGCGAGTGGCGCTAAAAGATTTAGAGATACGTGGTGCTGGAAATCTTTTGGGTGGCGAACAATCAGGCCATATCGCCGATGTGGGTTTTGATTTATATATGCGCATGGTTGGCGAAGCGGTTAATGATTACAAGAAGGGAATCATTGAAACGGAAGAAAGAGTTAGTGATTGTAAAATCGAGCTTCCAATAAATGCACACCTGTCCACTGAGTATGTTCCCGGTGAACGTCTACGTCTTGATTTATATCGCCGCTTAGCCGATGTTAAAAATAACGATGACGTCGAATCGATTCGAGCCGAGTTACTAGATCGCTTTGGAGAACTCCCAGTAGAGGCCGAAGCCCTGTTGGGTGTGGCATCCCTTCGGGCTCTGGCTAAGGCGGCGGCATTGACCGAGGTTGTCGTTCAAGGAAAGTTCTTGCGCTTGGCACCCTTAACGTTGCCTGAGTCCAAGGCGTTACGCCTGTCACGTTTATACCCGGGCTCGCTCTATAAATCAGCGGCAAGCACGGTATTAGTGGCGCTAAAGAAGCCTGATACATGGAATCCGTCCGAGAACGCTCCTGTCATAGTGGATACTTCTCTTCTGGCCTGGGTCATTGAGGCCCTTAACCAATTGTGCCCACCACCGAAAGCGAGTTCATAGTGAAGAAGTTTCTTGCCGTAATGACCGTAGCAGCTGCATTATTACTATCCGGTTGCTCACAAGTTGGTGCCGCGGCAACGCTTGGTGATACAAAGATTACTCAAGCAACTGTGCAGTCAAGCATTGATGCCATCCTTGCAGCCCGCGTTGGGGTCGATATTTCACAGATGCAGTTGGAAACTGGCGAGTTACTCAACCGCGCACAACTCCGCTTTCACTTATTAACTGCGCTACTTCGCGCTACAGGTGAAGAGTTAAAACTCACAGTCTCGAAGGCTGAAATCGATACTCGCCGCCAAAGTATTATCGATCAAGTTGGAGGCGCAGAAGGTCTACCTGAAGCCCTCGTGAGCGCTGGTATCGCACCAAATGATTTAGATACATATATAGAGGCGATGACATTTTCGGACAAGATTAGCCAAGCGCTAACGGCAAGCGGAGTTCCACAAGACGCGCTTGGCGAGGAAGTACAAAAGCTCGTTGTTGCAAAGGCAAAAGAGCTAGGTGTAACTGTTAACCCACGCTACGGCACATGGGATGGCACAATTGCAGATGTAGTTGCAGTTGACTCTGCAAGTCCTGCAGTCACACCAGCAACTAAGTAATTTACGGCGATGGAAGGTTCACAACTTCAGCGCCTCGTTGAAGTTATGGACCAACTTCGCTCACCCGGAGGATGTCCGTGGGATGCCGAACAAACCCATGAGTCGCTACTCAAATACTTACTTGAAGAGTCATACGAGTTTGTTGACGCAGTTCAAAGCGGTAACCGTGTCGATATGCGTGAAGAGCTCGGTGATGTCTTACTCCAAGTCTATTTTCATGCACGTATTGCCGAAGAAGACCCTAATGATCCATTCTCTATTCAGGACGTTGCCGAATCTATTGCCGATAAATTAATCCGGCGCCACCCACATGTCTTTGCAGGCGTTGAAGTACGCGATTCAGCAGAAGTGTTACAGAATTGGGAAGAGATTAAAAAACAAGAAAAGGGGCGAACATCGGCCCTTGATGGAATCGCTATGGCACAGCCGGCATTGCCATTAATTGAAAAACTTTTATATCGCGCATCAAAATACGGCGTCGATGTTGTGACTCCATCTACGATAGATATGGAAAAGACGGCCGATGAAAGCGGCGTGGGAGAAGCGCTTTTGACCGTCATTGCCTGGGCACACTCCAACGGCATTGATGCAGAATCGGCTCTTCGCAAGGAGGCGATGCGATTGAGCCAACAAATCGC
>CANIBB010000034.1:0-8763 GCA_947465575.1 Actinomycetota bacterium
CAGTACCAAAGCGGAAGACCTCGCGTTCTAAGACGCGCTCACGCCGAAGCCAGTGGAAGACAACTGCTGCCTCTCTTGCAACATGCCCACAGTGCCAACAGCCAAAGCTGCAACACACTGCCTGCCCAACCTGCGGTACTTATAACCGTCGCCAGGTATTAGAGGTCTGATCTGAGCCAGTTGCTCAATGAGCAGTTGGGGGTTGTTATTGAACCCGCACTTCTCGAGTTAGCTTTTACTCACCGTTCATTTGCATATGAATCGGGAAGTAAAGAGACTAATGAGCGCCTTGAGTTTTTAGGTGATTCAGTTTTAGGTTTAATCGTCACTGAAGAGCTCTACAAACGTTATCCAGAGTTTGATGAAAGTCGCCTCTCTCCACTTCGTTCAGGTGTAGTCAACATGCGCGCACTGGCAGATATCGCGCGCGAGCTAGATTTGGGAAAACACATTCGCTTAGGAAAAGGCGAAGAGGTCACGGGAGGAAGAGATAAAAACTCCCTTCTTGCCGATGCCCTTGAGGCGGTTATAGGTGCAATTTATATGCAGTTCGGTTTTGAAATCTGCACCCAAATTGTTCGTCGATTAATATCATCGACAATGGATTCAGCAGTGGCTCGCGGGGCTGGCTTAGATGGCAAGACGGCGCTCCAAGAGTTAGTAGCAGCTCTGAATAAGGGTGTACCTGAATATGTTGTTAGCGAAGAAGGTCCTGATCACGATAAGAATTTCACCGCCGTTGCTATGGTCGCAGGCGTTGGCATCAGTCAAGGCAGCGGTAAGAGTAAGCGCGAAGCCGAACAGATTGCCGCGCGTATCGCCTACGAATCCTTAAAACACGAGCTACCTCAGCCTTAAAACCGTTAAAAATGCTCTCAATTGGCGATAGGTTTGCCGCGTGTATTTGAAGAGCATCACCCTCAAGGGCTTTAAGTCCTTTGCTTCCTCTACCACTTTGCGCCTGGAGCCCGGAATCACATGCGTGGTTGGGCCAAATGGTTCAGGAAAAAGTAACGTCGTCGATGCTCTGACTTGGGTGATGGGTGAACAGGGCGCGAAATCTTTACGCGGTGGCAAGATGGAAGATGTTATCTTCGCTGGAACTAGCGGGCGTGCACCACTTGGCCGTGCTGAAGTTTCTCTCACAATCGATAATGCCGATGGCGCACTTCCAATTGAATACAGCGAAGTAACAATTTCGCGCATACTTTTCCGTAACGGGCACAGCGAGTACCAGATTAATGGTGAAGCATCCCGCTTACTCGACATTCAAGAGCTCTTAAGTGACTCTGGAATCGGGCGCGAAATGCACGTGATTGTTGGTCAAGGCCAACTCGATGCAATCTTGATGGCAACACCAGAAGAGCGTCGTGGATTCATCGAAGAGGCTGCAGGAGTTCTTAAGCATCGCAAACGTAAAGAAAAGGCGCTGCGCAAATTAGATTCAATGCAGACAAATCTAGCGCGTGTTCAGGATTTAACTGTAGAGCTGCGCCGTCAACTTCGACCATTAGGTAAACAGGCAGAGGTCGCCAAGAAAGCGGCGACTATTCAGGCAGATCTTCGAGATGCCAAGCTTCGATTGCTTGCCGATGATTTTATAACTCTTTCAAAGACTCTCGATGCAGAAGTTGCAGATGAGACAGCGCTGCGTGAGCGACGTGGTGTCGTAGAGGCAGAAGTTGATTCAATTCGAAAGCGCGAAGAGGCTCTAGATTATCAAGCCTCTGTTGAGGGACCGCAATTGGTCACAGCCCAAGAGACCTACTATCAATTGAACTCTCTTCGCGAAAAATTTAGAGGAACTCAATCACTTGCACAAGAGCGATCACGTTTTCTCAATGAAGAGGCGGAAGAGGCGCGTACTTCGGGCCGCGATCCCGATGCAATAGATAGAGATGCAGTGCTCTTACGCCAAGAAGAGAGCGAACTGCGTACAAATGTTTCAACATCAAAGCAGGCACTTGTTGCGGCAACATCAAATCTTGTTCAAAGTGAGCACGCATTAAAAATCGATGAAGATAAGATCGCTGCAGCGATGCGAGCCATCGCAGATGCACGCGAAGGTACAGCGCGGCAAGAGGGCCATATTAAATCCCTTCAAGCTCGCCTCGAGGCGATCTCTGAAGAGATTGCGAGATTGACGCGATCGCGCGATGAGGCACAAAACCGTGTAGATACAGCCCAACGCGAATACTCAACGTATGAACTTGAAATTGCAAGTGCAGATACTGGCGAAAAGGGTCTTGACTCGCAGTTCGAAAATACAAAATCAGTACTAGAGGCAGCCAAGAATAAGTTAAATGCACTTGTTGAGGCCGAACGACTAGCTGATCGTGAACGTAATGTAATTGAATCTAAAATCGAAGCGATGAAGCTGACTTCACAAAACCGTGATGGCGCTTCAGCTTTGCTTCATGACTCACGAGGTGTTCATATTCTCGGATCGATTTCAAGCCTTATTGAAATCGACTCTGGTTGGGAAACTGCGACCGCTGCCGCCCTTGGTGCTCTCGCAGAAGCCGTAGTCGTAAAAGACTTAGCATCGGCAGTTACAGCCCTCACAACTTTAAGAAGTGAAAATCTAGGGCAGGCCGATGTTTTGGTCTACGAAGAAGGCGCGACCTCTAGCTCGATGATTCCAGCTGGCTTAACCTCTCTTGCATCGCATGTTCGCTCTAATTCAATCAGCGCTCTTGTCTCATCACTACTTGCCAATATCGTTGTTGCCGACTCAGCACGCGATGCCGAAGCGATTCTTCGCTCGAATCCATCGGTCACTGTTGTCACGCGCGATGGCGATGTGGTTACACGGCTTCGTGCTCGCGGAGGCTCTAAATCCTCTTCTTCACTTATTGAAATAACCGCCCTTATAGCCGGCCTGGAAACCAAACTCACTGAGATTACCCATACATGCGATCGTTTAAAGTTTGATATTTCAACACAGAGTACCGAAGTTGAGGGTAAGCAAAGTGAGTACGACCTGGCTTTATCAAAGCTCAATGAATCTGATGCACGTATCGGTGCTCTAACTGAGCAGTTGGCCGTCTCTGGGCAGAACATGAAATCTGCAATGGCCGAGGTCGAGCGATTAAATGCCAACATTAACGAGGCAGGTAATGCTAAATCTCGCGATGAAGGTGAATTAGTAATTGCCCAGAACCAACTTCACCAGCAAGGCACTATTGCCGAGCCCGATCACAGTTTTACAGAAGATCTACGCAACTCGGTTTCAATAGCCCGCACCGCCGAAGTTGAGGCGCGTCTAGCTGTTCGAACAATTGAAGAGCGTGTTACATCGGTTGCCGCCCGTGCCTTAGCACTTGAAGAGTCGGCACGTAATGAGCGAGAGGCCTCCCAACGTGCGCTCATCCGCCGCAGCGCCCGAGCCCGTGCAGCTGTGATTTCACAGGCAATTGCCGAAGCGGCCTACGAGGCACTCATTCACATTGAACGTTCAATTTCAAAGGCGGCAATTGAACGTGCACGATTAGAAGAGTCCCGTGTGCTACGAGAGGGCGAAACTCTGACGGTTCGAACACGCGGACGAGAGTTAGCAGGTGAGCTTGAAGCTCTGACTTCGAGTGTGCACCGCGATGAGATTGCGCGCGCCGAACAACGTATGCGTATTGAGTCTCTAGAAAACAAAACAGCTGAAGAGTTCGCTATCGATACGCAGACCCTTGTAGCAGAGTATGGACCGGACAATGATGTACCGACATTCTTTGAAAATGAGGATGGAGAGATTGTCACGACCGAATTGATTCCATATCGCCGCGATCAACAGGAAAAGCGTTTAGCCTCTGCTGAGCGATCGCTTAACTTACTCGGCAAGATCAACCCATTGGCCCTTGAAGAGTTCTCATCACTAGAAGAGCGCCTCAAGTTCTTAGCTGATCAGTTGGAAGATTTAAAGAACACGAAAAAAGATCTGCTCGATATTATTAAAGAGGTAGATGATCGGGTTCAGACAATATTCATGGAAGCCTTTGAAGATACTGCCCGTCACTTTGAAGAGATTTTTGCGCGTCTGTTCCCTGGGGGAGATGGACGCTTAATTTTGGTCGATCCAGATAACCCCTTGACTAGTGGTGTCGACGTCGAGGCCCGTCCACCAGGTAAGCGCATCAAGCGCCTTTCACTTCTATCTGGTGGCGAGAAGTCATTAACTGCAGTTGCTATGTTGGTAGCTATCTTTAAAGCGCGCCCAAGTCCTTTCTATGTTCTCGATGAAGTTGAAGCGGCCTTGGATGATGTCAACCTTGGGCGATTACTTGGCGTCCTTGAAGAGCTTCGTGAAAGTTCGCAGTTAATTATTATTACTCACCAAAAGCGCACGATGGAGATTGCCGATGCACTTTACGGTGTGACGATGCGTGGAGATGGTGTGACTGAGGTTATTTCACAGCGGTTGCGTGAATCCGACGTAAGTTAAGCGATTTAGGTATGGGTCTTTTTAGTAAGTTCATCGCAAAAATTAAGGGAGAGAACTCCTTTGCCCCAGCTGATTGGCAGGAGCTAGAGAGCGAACTTTTAGCATCAGATATTGGCCCTACTCTTACGAGAGAGCTCCTAGAGAGTGCGCGAAAAGTAAAGAGTGAGAATGCTGAAGAGGCTTTAATTCAAACTCTCACCTCTCATCTATCGACAAAATCACGGCTTCCAATCACAAATCCAGCTGGCACTACTGTGATTATGGTGGTGGGTGTAAACGGCACAGGTAAGACGACATCTGTCGCAAAACTGGCAGGGCGGATTAAAAAATCGGGAGCATCCGTGATTGTGGCCGCTGGTGATACTTTCCGAGCAGCAGCAGTTGAGCAGCTTCAGACGTGGGGATCACGTATCGGCGTCGAAGTAATCTCGGGTAAGTCGCAGGGCGATCCTGCATCGGTAGCTTTTGATGGCATTAAGCAAGCAAGGCAAATGAATGCAGATTATCTAGTTATAGATACCGCAGGGCGTTTGCATAACAAGAGCGATCTCATGGATGAGTTAGAAAAGGTAAAGCGTGTCGTTGAAAAGATTTCTCCAGTTAACGAAGTTTTATTAACTATCGATGCGACCACAGGACAAAACGGTTTGGAACAGGCAAAGATTTTCGCAGGCGCAGTTAACGTGACTGGGATAATTCTCACCAAGCTTGATGGAAGCGCGCGAGGGGGTATTGCTCTAGCGATTGAAAGTGAGCTTCATATACCGATTAAATGGATTGGTGTGGGGGAGAGTGAGAGCGATATCGCCCCATTCGACCCGCAAGCCTACATTCTGGGGATACTCGCGTAACGTAGATGTAACATAAAAGCTTAATTTGCAACGCGCTTGAAACGCTATCGAGCACCTTCTGTAACTCATTAGGGCCATCTTTAACCCACCTCAAAGGCGAGAACTCTTGTAGTTATTACTTGAAAGATGGCACTGATGACCGAAACAGTTTTGAACTCTGGCGATACAGCCTGGATGTTAGCAAGCACAGCTCTGGTTTTACTTATGACACCCGGACTGGCATTTTTTTACGGTGGAATGGTTCGGACTAAGAGCGTTCTTAATATGATGATGATGTCATTTATTACTATTGGCATCGTAAGCATCTTGTGGGTTATCTATGGCTTCGAATTAGCCTTTGGTTATAAAGCCGATTCACCTTGGTATGGAAATATTTCATTCTCTGGTCTTGGCGGCATGGTGGATGAGTTCACAAATAATGGTGGCATTTATCCAATTCCAGTCTTGGTATTCGCGGCCTTTCAATTAATGTTCGCAATCATTACTCCGGCACTTATTTCCGGAGCAATTGCCGATCGAGCTAAGTTTGTCTCATGGGCCGTCTTTGTCGCCATCTGGTCGACAATTGTTTACTTCCCTGTTGCGCACTGGGTTTTTGCTTTTGGAAATAAAGTTGGCGACACGGTGACCGGAACTGGTTTCCTTGCAGGAAAAGGTCTTGAAGATTTTGCAGGTGGAACCGCCGTCCACATTAACGCTGGTGCTGCAGGTTTAGCACTCGCTATCGTCCTTGGTAAGCGCGTTGGTTGGCGTAAAGAATCTATGCGTCCGCACTCATTGCCACTAGTTCTTCTTGGCTCTGGGCTTTTATGGTTTGGTTGGTTTGGTTTTAACGCTGGTTCGGCCCTAGCTGCAAATGGAATCGCTGGACTTGTATTAATGAATACTCAAGTGGCCGCCGCTGCTGGCGTTCTAGGTTGGCTCTTTGTTGAGAGAGTTCGAAACGGTCATGCAACTTCGCTTGGCGCCGCATCTGGTGCGATTTCAGGTTTAGTTGCGATCACACCAGCGTGCGCATTTGTGGCTCCTTGGGCCGCTGTTGTTATCGGGCTTTTTGCTGGAATTTTTTGTGCACTTGCTGTAAGCCTAAAATATAGATTCGGCTTTGATGATTCACTCGATGTAGTCGGAGTGCATTTAGTTGCTGGAGTATGGGGCTCTTTAGCTATTGGATTATTTGGTACCCAAGCAGTCAATAGCATTGGCGTGAATGGTCTGCTCTATGGTGGAGGTACCAGACTGCTAATCATGCAGGTATGGGGAGTTGGAATCGTTGCCGCATACTCCTTTGTTGTTACATTAATTCTAGGATTTGCGATCGAAAAAACCATTGGGTTCCGTGTCGATTTGGATAAGGAAATAGAAGGTATCGATCTGAACGAGCACGCTGAAAGCGCCTATGAGTTATCAAGCTCGTCACGAGGGGGATCCTTCTAATGAAATTAATTACTGCAATCGTTAAACCCTTTAAGTTAGATGCAGTTAAGGATGCTCTCAATACTCATGGTATCGCCGGTATGACCGTTTCAGAGGTAAGTGGTATGGGACAACAAAAAGGACACACCGAGGTCTATCGAGGTGCTGAGTACACCGTCAATTTGATACCTAAAGTACGTATCGAACTACTTGTCAATGACGAAGAGGTCGATGCAGTACTCGACGTCATCGTCAAAGCCGCTTCAACTGGATCAATTGGTGATGGAAAGGTATGGACAACTCCGGTAGAGCAGGTAGTACGGGTACGTACAGGCGAGAAGGGCTCCCAGGCTATCTAAGCTTTCGAAGAAGGCTATTCTTGGCCCATCATGTTTGATTCATTGACTTCGCGATTTGGCACGGTCTTCTCATCACTTCGCTCTCGCGGAAAGATTTCCAAAGGCGACATCGATGACACATGCGCCGAGATTCGTCAGGCACTACTCGAGTCTGACGTTGCACTAGAAGTTGTCGAATCTTTCATCGCCGAGATTGCCGAAAAATCAACTGCCGCCCTTGCGACAATGCAGCCCGGTACAAATCAAGCTAACGCAATCTTTGAAATCGTTAACACGTCCTTAGCCGATATTCTCGGCGGTCAGGCACGCAGAGTTCGTTTTTCGAAAAACCCACCAACAGTAATTATGTTGGCAGGCCTGCAAGGCGCGGGTAAGACAACACTTGCCGGAAAGCTTGCAAAGTTCTACTCCGATCAAGGCAACACTCCACTCTTAGTTGCCTCGGATTTACAACGGCCAAATGCGGTAACCCAACTTCAAGTTGTTGGTCAGAGTATTGGTGTCCCAGTCTTTGCCCCAGAGCCTGGCAACGGTGTCGGTGATCCAGTAAAGGTAGCTAAGGCTGGAGTGGAGTTTGCTAAGGCTAAGCAGTACAACATGGTTATTGTCGATACTGCCGGACGATTAGGTGTCGATGCCGATTTAATGAAACAGGCCAGCGATATTCGAGACGCCGTTAAACCCGATGAGATTTTATTTGTTGTCGATGCGATGACCGGGCAAGATGCAGTGCGTACTTCGAAAGCCTTTCTAGATGGCGTGGGCTTTGATGGCGTCGTCCTAACTAAACTCGATGGAGATGCACGGGGTGGAGCCGCCCTTTCGATCACTTCTCTGACTCAACGTCCCATCATGTTTGTATCTACGGGTGAGAAAACATCTGAGTTCGATATTTTCTATCCCGATCGTATGGCATCTCGAATTCTTGGAATGGGCGATGTTGCAACTTTGGCTGAGGCGGCAAAGAAGGCCTTCGATGGCGATACATCGGCAAAACTGGAGGCGAAGTTTGCAAGCGGTGAAGATTTCACTTTAGAGGATTTCCTCGAGCAGCTCACTGCAATGTCGAAGATGGGTTCGATGTCTAAGCTCCTTGGGATGTTGCCTGGTTCAGGGGCAATGAAGAAACAGATCGAGAACTTTGATGAGGGCGAAATAGTTCGCACTAAGGCCATCGTGCAATCGATGACGCCAATTGAGCGCCGTGATCCCAAAGTATTAAATGGCTCGCGCCGAGCTCGAATAGCCCTTGGATCTGGGCGAAAAGTATCTGATGTAAATAACCTCGTTGACCGCTTCTCAGCTGCACAAAAGATGATGAAGCAGGTTCGAAATGGTGGGATGCCTGCAGGGATGGCTGGAATGGGAATGCCTGCGATGGCGCCGCCCAAGCCTTCTATAGCGCCTAAGAAGAAGTCCAAATCAGGCAATCCCGCCAAGCGGGCGCTAGAGGAGTCCCAGTAGGCGATTTCGCGTATCCAGCCTGATGGTGGCAGAATAAGCAACCTGTTGAAGGGGCCCTCTATCCCCTAACAACATCCATAAGACCGATAGTTAAATCGCTTCACCACGCACCCCGCTGTGGAGAAAAGATATGACACACATAAACAGGAGATACCTTTCTTGGCTACAAAAATTCGTTTAATGCGCATGGGCAAGATCCGCACACCATTTTTCCGCGTCGTCGTTACCGACTCACGCA
>CANIBB010000035.1:0-8641 GCA_947465575.1 Actinomycetota bacterium
AAAGATGACACCAACTAAAGCCACGGTCGAGCCGATTACGGATGCAAATCGGCGACCTCTGAAATCAGATAATCGTCCACCCCGCATCAGCAGAGCTCCTTGGAAAATGGCGCTTAGGGCAAAGCCGTAGCCAACAACGGCCGTAGTTGAGTGCAGCTCTTCAGTGACAAAGACCGGCATGATTGAAGCTCGCATGCCAAAGACAACCCAGTTAACTATAAAAGATAGGGCCAATGCTATTTGGTAGGGCCTCATTGCTAAGGCTTCGCGTATCGAAGTGTGCTCGCTTGTATCTAAATCTTTTTCTCGCCTTCCAATCTTTTCGCCCTTGAGAAAAAAGTGAGCGACGATTCCTGAAACCATGAGCATTGCAGAGTAAGCAAAGAATGGTGCGCGAAGAGAAATCAACGAGAGTAATCCGCCGATGGCAGGTCCTGAAACTCCACCGACTAAGAAGGCGCCGTTATAAACCGACTGTGCACGGCCACGATGTTCATCATCTACTGAACGCATGATGACCGATCCTGCAGCAACGGAAAACATTGATGAGCCAAGGCCACCTGCCGCGCGGAAAAAGAGTAGCTGATGATAAGAAGTAGCCATGCCTGCAAGAAAAACAAAGAGCGCAACCATGAAAACACCGCTAGAAAAAACCGCTCTTTCACCGAATAAATCCACGAGTTTTCCTGAGATCAAGCCAGAGGCAAAACGTGTGATTGCAAACATTGAAACAATTAACCCGATTGCCGCGTTATTAACGCCAAAAGTACGGGCAAAAACGGGTATCGCCGGTAAAACTATTCCAAAACCAACGGCTACAAAAAAGGATGCCGCAACGAGAACTGATATCTCGCGCGGCAGTTCCTTAAATGGAGATTGCATTAACCGATCGATTCTCCAGCTGCCTCTTCACGCGCTGCGGCGTAATCTTGCGTTGTACGAAGTGGAGTTTCACGCAACATAAGAGCAAGAATTAGACCCAGGGCTGTAATCGGAGCTGCAGCATAGAAAACAATTTGGAAGGAGCTCACAAAGGCTTCAAGGGCGGTATTTTGAATTACCGGTGGAAGTGTTTTTAGAACGGCCGTGCTGTTTGAGATCCCCTCTAGTTGACTCATATCAAAACCGGCAACGGCTTTAGGATCCGATTTTGCGAGTTCTGCAAAATTTGAGGTCAAGTAGTGTCCAACACGGTTAGTCAAAATACTTCCAAAGATTGCTGTACCGAATACCGAGCCAAGGGAGCGGAAGAAGGTATTACTGCTTGTGGCAACTCCCATATCCTTGTAATCAACGGCGTTTTGCAGTGCGATAACGATGGTCTGCATCGATAGACCAAGACCGGCACCGACCAAGATGGCATAGATCGAGATCTGCCAATACGGAGTATCAATTTCAAGCCGAGTCATAAGCAAAATTCCAACGGTCATAATCGCAGTACCAATAATTGGGAAGCGTTTGTAATGACCATGCTTTGAAATCATTTTTCCTGAGAAGATGGAGGTTGTAACAATTCCGAGCATCAGTGGAATCAATTTAAGCCCGGCATCTGTAGCCGAATAGCCCTTTACAACCTGGAAATAGAGAGGCAACATAACGATGGCACCGAACATGCCTGCGCCGATTACTGCACCTAACGCTGATGTTAGGGAGAAAGTGTGATTCTTAAAAAGGTAAAGAGGGATGATTGGCTCTTTAGCTTTACTCTCCCAGTAGAGAAATACAACTGCCAGAATTAATCCAACGACTAAGAAGATTGTCGTTCTAGCATCGGTCCAACCGTACTGTGGTCCATAAATTGAGACTGAGAGTAGAACTAGACAGACAGATGTCACCATCAAGATAGCACCCAAGTAATCGATACTGTGTTCGCGCTTAACTTTAGGAATATGCAGAACCGCTGAAGTAATCAAGAGCGATGCGATAGCAAAAGGAATATTGATGTAGAAGATCCAGCGCCATCCGGTGATTCCAAGAATTTGATCGTGATCTGAGAAGAAGCCACCTAGCAGCGGACCTGCAACCGAGGACAATCCCCAGACTGCACCAAAGTAACCCTGATAGCGGCCGCGTTCGCGTGGAGGAACAATGTCTCCGATGATTACGAAAGTTAGCGCCATCAAACCACCGGCACCTAAACCTTGAAGTGCACGGGTTGCAATCAACTGCGTCATGTTTTGGGATGCACCTGCTAAGAGCGAACCAAGCAAGAAAGTCACGATGGCGAATTGAAAGACTGGACGGCGGCCGTAAATATCAGAAATCTTTCCGTATAGCGGCGTCGATGCCGTTGATGTCAGAAGGTATGCCGTAACAACCCAGGTGTAATGGTTGAGGCCATCGAACTCTTCTACGATATTTTTCAAAGCAGTAGAAACAATCGTCTGGTCAAGGGCCGCTAAAAGCATGCCCGTCATGAGACCACCGAGGATGACCATAATCTCGCGGTGGGTGTGAGCTTTTACCGATGCGTTGAGAGGTGCGTTATTAGACATAAGGGTAAGGTTACCGCGTGAAGACAGTGAGCGCAGAACACCTAGTTAAAACCTATGACAAGGGTGAAGTGAAGGCCCTAGATGACTTGTCACTCGATGTTGCCGAAGGCACGGTCTTAAGTGTTTTAGGGCCTAATGGCGCAGGAAAGACAACGACAGTTCGAATTCTGGCAACTCTGCTCAAGCCCGACTCAGGAAGTGCTCATGTTGCCGGCATTGATGTCATTAAGCATCCTGACAAAGTTCGCGAAGTAATCGGTTTATCAGGTCAGTACGCAGCCGTAGATGAGACGCTAACTGGTTGGGATAATTTAGTAATGTTTGGCCGCCTCTATCACTTAGGTAGACAAAAATCGATAGATCGCGCAAATGAATTACTAGAGAGATTTTCTTTAACTGAGAGTGCACGTCGACCAATTAAAACTTATTCAGGTGGAATGCGTCGCCGTTTAGATTTAGCTGCATCACTAATCGTGCAACCAAAAGTTCTATTTCTCGATGAGCCAACCACTGGGCTTGATCCTCGTGGTCGCATGGAGATGTGGGGAGTTATCGAAGAGCTAGTTACAGGGGGAGTAACTGTATTGTTAACAACTCAGTATTTAGAGGAAGCTGATCAATTAGCTGATGAGATCGCCGTTATTGATCGAGGTACAGTGATCGCACGTGGAACGTCAGATGCACTAAAGAGCCAAGTAGGCGGTGAACGCTTAGAGATAACAACTGAAAATCAAGATCTTGCTAAAGTTCAAGAGATCATCGCTCACGTCAGTGGGAGTTCAACACATTTAGATGGGCGAACGGTGAGCGCGCCTGTTACAAATGGTTCAATCGCCCTCATTCAGGCACTACGTGCCTTAGATGAGGCCTCAATTCATCCATTGGATATCGCCCTCAAGCGACCATCCCTCGATGATGTTTTCCTGTCTCTTACCGGCCATGTCGCCGAAGAGACGGTCACCGAACCAGTGAAAAAGGGAAGAGGGGGAAGAAAGTGAAGCATTTACTAAGTGACTCGATAGTTATTACTAAGCGCCAAGTATTACAGCTAGCCCGAATCCCTGAGC
Source organism: Actinomycetota bacterium (assembly GCA_947465575.1). Taxonomy (GTDB): domain Bacteria; phylum Actinomycetota; class Actinomycetes; order Nanopelagicales; family Nanopelagicaceae; genus Planktophila. The sequence goes on from CANIBB010000035.1 coordinate 3,563, forward strand.
TGCTTATTTTCTCAACCATTCAGCCAGTTATGTTTGTTCTCTTATTTCGCTTTGTTTTCGGTGGCTCGATTTCAACGGGTCAGCCAGGCGGTTATGTGCAACTTCTCATGCCCGGCATCTTTGTCCAGACGGTAGCTTTCACACTGGCGGCAACGGCATCTGGCCTAGCCCAAGATATGGAGAAGGGTCTCATTGATCGCTTTAGATCTCTACCCATCTCACGCGGGGCAGTAGTTATTGGTCGAACTTTTGGAGATGCGCTTTTAAATATATTAGTTCTCGCAGTGATGGCAGCTGCCGGCTTTGCAGTTGGTTGGCGCCCCACATCTGGCTTTATGAGAGTTTCCTTAGGCTTCTTATTCCTCTTTGCCTTTGGCTATGCACTCTCTTGGATTGGTATTTATGTGGGTCTCGTTGTTCGAGATGCACGCGTCGTTCAGAACGTTGGATTCTTAGTCACATTTCCAATGACATTTTTATCAAATGCTTTTGCTCCAACAACGGGCATGCCACGAGCGCTGCAGTACGTGGCCGAATGGAACCCAGTTTCATCGATGGTTGCAGCATGCCGGCAGTTATTTGGTTTAAAAAATGACTTCGGAGCTACCGCTAGTTCGTGGCCTAGTCAGCACCCTTTGGAGACTTCACTGTTATACATGATTCTCTTAATGGCGATCTTTATTCCATTGAGTGTCAGAAAATACGCAAACACCTCTCAATAAAACAGGCTGATTTAAGCGTAAAACTCAGCTGCAATAATCTCAACGGAAATTTCACGTCCGCTAGGCGCGCTGTATGAAACAGTTGCTCCAATTTCAGCACCCATCACAGCGGCCCCAAGTGGAGATTTTTCGCTGTAGACATCTAAATCCCCTGATGAAATTTCGCGCGAGCCAAGTAAGAATTTCATCTCATCGCCTGCGATGCGTGCGGTGACAACCATTCCGGCGCCAACTTTTCCATCTGCACTTGGCGGCGGTGTTCCAATATGGGCATTGTCTAACATCTGCTTTAACTGGCGGATGCGCGCCTCCATTTTGCCCTGCTCATCACGGGCGGCGTGGTAGCCACCATTTTCCTTTAAATCACCTTCGGCGCGCGCGGCCTCGATCTTGGCCGTGATCTCTTTACGTCCTGGTCCTTCAAAGTTTTCTAATTCGGCGCGCAAACGATCTGCAGCTTCCTGCGTCAACCACGTCTGTGAGCTCATAAGGGGCAAAGGTACTAGGTGATTACTTAAGACGACAACTAATTACATCGGCATTAACCGCCGGACCGCGTGATTGCACGCTAGTAGTGCGCTCTAACGCCGCTAGACCTGGCTCAATCTCATCATCAACCTGCCCCACAACATTCTTATCGAAATCACGAGCAATTAACGTACAGATAATGATCTGGTTCTTATCGTGGCGCTGTACTGAGTAGCGCACTGATATCTCTTTTTCGGAGGTAATGGCATATGAGATTAATGAGTATCTAATGGGTGGATTCGAGTGGTGCAGTCCAGACCACATCAGCCATGCGATTCCTGTCACTGCAAAGAAGATGGCTGGTGCAATCCAGCGATTTCCAGGGCGTATCCCGTATCGGTCGTTGTATGAGAACTCGGCTGGCATGGGATGATTATGTCATGCAAAAAAATATCGAGATGGGGCCAGCAGGCTCACTCACCATTGCAATTTTGATTATCGCCGTAGTTTTCTTAATGCGCAGTTTTTATAAGCGCTTTATGGGCGTAGATCGAAGCGATGACACAACAGACAAGTAACTCTCTATCCTCGCGCATTGCGACATGGGTCGGAGTTGTACTTCTAGCTGCCATCTTTTTTGCACTAGGCATCTGGCAGTTGGATCGCGCCGCAGCTCTCAAAGCAAGTCTTGTGACAGCTACAACCATTGACGAGAGCGTTGTTCCCCTCGAATCAATTGCAACAGCGAACAGCTCACTAGCGGCCGATGCATTAAATCGCGTTGTTAAAGTTTCCGGTCATTACATTGCTAATTTCAAAGCCCCCGATCAAGTCGATGGAGCCGGCCAAGTCGATGATTGGGAGGTTGCACTTTTACAGATCGGTACCAACCAAGGAATTTTGGTGGTTCGCGGGCTCTGGTCAGAGCGCCTTCTCAATCCAGAGATTCAACAGTCCATGGTGATCGATGTGGTCGGGCAACTTCATGCACATCAAGATGGCGATCGCGCCGAGAATGCAGCGGGGATTATTTCGCGCCTGGACAGTGCAGTGATAGTGGGTAAGACGGATCTAGATTTATTCGATGGCTATATTCTCGCCCGATCTGAAAGCAATAATGGCAGCGAGATGGTGCGGGACCGAGTAACACCTGAAAAACTCACATCCAGAATCCCAGGCTTTTACTGGCAGCACCTCTCCTATGTAGTGATCTGGTGGCTCATGGCCGGGGTCGTGCTGTATCTCCCCTTCTATCGCCGTAAGGTAGACCTATGAAATCTGCGATCCTTCGTTTTCGAGTTATGGCCATCATCGCCGGCGTGATGTCACTGCTCCTGTGGTTTGTTTATATGCCGATCAAATACGTCTTTGATGCTCCCGACCTGCATAGTTCTGTGATCTGGATTCCGATGGTTCATGGCTACCTTTACCCAATTTACATATTAACTGCGATTCAATTTGCCACTAAAGCCCGCTGGCCAATTATGAAGATGCTCGGCCTGATTCTCGCCGGCACTCTTCCCGTCGCATCACTGTTAGCTGAGCGCCGAGTTGTACGCCGCTATTCGTAAATTCATAAAGTCACTCCTTTACCCACTCTATGAGTGGCGTTTAGTTCGCTCTTTAGATTTCTCAAAGACGCCGCATCACGTGGGTGTAATCCTGGATGGAAATCGACGCTGGGCAAAAGCTAATCCCAACAGCGCCGACCCAAATGGCCACAAAGCAGGGGCAAGTAAAATAATTGAATTTCTTGGGTGGTGCGATGAGGCCGATGTTCGTGTTGTAACCCTTTGGATGCTATCGACCGATAACTTCAAACGCAGCGCGGCTGAAATTGAAGAGTTACTGCAGATTATCGGTGACACTGTCGATGAGCTCTCGGCTACTGGCCGCTGGAATATTAAGGCCGTTGGCGCTTTAGATTTACTACCAGAGTGGCTGGGAAACAAACTTAATAATCTCAAACCGACCAGAGAAGATGGCGTCGAAGTTAATGTCGCTATTAGTTATGGGGGCCGCCGCGAAATCGTAGATGCCGTCAAGTGCTACCTGAGCGAAGAGGCAAAGTCGGGTCACTCACTCGAAGAGGCCAAGGCCAATCTCTCTAGCGAGGATATTTCAAAGTTTTTATACACTGCCGGCCAACCCGATCCAGAGTTGCTGATTCGTACATCAGGAGAGCAGCGCCTTGGCGGATTTATGTTATGGCAGAGCGCATCGTCGGAGTTTTATTTCTGTGAAGCTTACTGGCCAGATTTTAGAAGAGTAGATTTTTTGCGCGCCCTTCGTGCATATTCATTGCGACAACGCCGCTTTGGCTCTTAAGAACGTGTATAAGAATTAACATTGCACGCGTGCGTGTCGCACCATTATTAGAGCCATCTAGTTCTATCTTTTTCATATCCGAAGCAGGTCCCAACTAGTACAACTTAAATCGAGGAGTTGCGCCATTGGCTTCTAAGAGTCAAAACGGTAGGAAGACCTTTGTTTTAGATACCAGTGTTTTGCTGGCCGATCCTGGCGCGCTCACTAAATTTGCAGAGCACGAAGTCATCATCCCAATTGCCGTAATCGGCGAACTAGAGACAAAACGCGATCACCCCGAACTCGGATACTTTGCACGAGCGGCCCTTCGCGCCCTCGATGATTTACGCATCACCCATGGCCGACTCGATAAACCTTTGACCGTCACACCAGAGGGCGGAACACTCTCAGTAGAGCTCAACCACACCGATCTTTCGACGCTGCCCCAGGGCTTTCTTCGCGATGGAACAAATGACTCGCGAATTCTGGCCATCGCTAAAAATCTAATGGGCGACGGCAAACAGGTTGTTCTAGTTACTAAGGACCTACCACTTCGAGTGAAGGCCTCATCGGTCGGAGTAGAGGCGCAAGAGTATTTAGCCGAACTAGTCTCCAATAGTGGATGGACCGGCATCGTTGAATTAGCGGTGGGATCTAATGTCATCGATGAGCTTTATGCATCCGATCGCGCCGATCACGAAGCCGCCTTCGAACTTCCAGTCCACACCGGAGTAGTACTGCACTCTGACCGAGGAAGCGCACTCGCCCGAGTCACAGCCGACAGGCAACTCCAACTTGTGCGCGGTGATCGAAGCGCCTTTGGTCTCCATGGCCGAAGCGCTGAACAACGAGTTGCCCTGGATTTACTCCTAGATGATTCGATTGGAATCGTCTCACTCGGCGGCCGAGCCGGAACTGGTAAATCGGCGTTGGCGTTATGCGCCGGCCTTGAAGCGGTGATGGAAAAACGTATTCATAAGAAGGTTGTCATCTTCCGTCCGCTCTATCCAGTCGGCGGACAGGAGCTTGGATACTTGCCAGGCAGTGAAGGCGAAAAAATGTCGCCATGGGCCCAAGCAGTCTTCGACACTTTGGGCGCACTCGTTAGCCAAGCCGTCATCGATGAGATCGTTGATCGCGGCTTAATCGAAGTTCTGCCGCTGACTCACATCCGTGGCCGCTCACTTCACGACTCTTTCGTCATCGTCGATGAGGCCCAGTCGCTAGAGCGAGGGGTTTTGTTAACCGTGCTCTCTCGAATCGGTCAAGGCTCGCGGGTTATCTTGACCCACGACGTCGCCCAGCGCGATAACTTGCGCGTCGGTCGCCATGACGGCGTCGTTGCCGTCGTTGAAACGCTCAAGGGCCATCCGCTCTTTGCCCATGTGACCTTGACTCGCTCAGAGCGCTCGCCGATTGCAGCTTTAGTCACCGAGATGCTCGAGGGACCCTTCCCCGGCTAGATTGGCCACGCCAATAAAAGGGGCGAGAATCAATCTCACAGTCACATTTGGTACATTTCGGACATTACCCTTACTGACCTGCACTTTTGCTCATCCACAGCCCCTCACGTTTCTGTGAA
>CANIBB010000036.1:0-8456 GCA_947465575.1 Actinomycetota bacterium
AAACTGCCATGCCAATCCAAGTGATCATCTGCGATATTTAGAATTGCCACGCTTACAAAGTGCGCCTGACGGAGCCAATGTAGTTGAAAAGATGAGAGTTCGAGGATTAAGTAATCAAATCCCTCTTTTTTATTGACGGCATCTATAACCGTGTCGCCGACATTTCCGCACGCAACTGCTTTCAAGCCAGCGCGCTGGAGTATTGCGGCAGTCATTTCAACTGTAGTGGTCTTTCCATTTGTGCCAGTTAGTGCCAACCATTTTTGATGTGGAGCGATTTCCTGAGCCAGGTTCCAGGCGATATCGATCTCATTCAATATCTCTATACCCGCGCCTCTCGCATCACGCAACAAAGGATGGTTCTCTTTCCATCCAGGTGATACAACAACTGCAGAGAAATTTTCAACAACTACAGCCTCGGGTCTAAGAACTGGAAATTTACTAACGAGCTTTGAATTCTCATCTGCAATGACAACTGTTGCCCCGCGCGAACTAAGAAATGATGCAATCGAAGTGCCAGTAACGCCACCTCCTGCAATAAGTATTTTCTGGCCGTGAAAGTTAAGAGACATCGACGTTACTTGACTACCCACTGGGCATAAAACAGGCCTAGGCCAAGGGCAACCGAGAGTCCAGCAATAATCCAGAAGCGAATCACGATAGTAACTTCGCCCCAACCCAGAAGTTCGAAGTGATGCTGAAGCGGTGCCATCTTAAACACACGCTTACCGCCACTTATTTTAAAGTACAGGGTTTGGATGACAACTGACATCGTGATGATTACGAAAAGTCCACCAAGGGGAATCAGTAAAAGTTCAACACGCAAGGTTGCCGCTAGTCCAGCAAGTGCTCCCCCAAGTGCAAGAGAGCCAGTGTCTCCCATGAAAATCCTTGCCGGCGAGGCATTCCACCAGAGAAAACCAGTACACGAACCGGCAAATGCGGCGGCCAGAACCGCTAAATCCAGAGGATCTCTTACTTGATAACAACCAATTCCAGAGTTGATTGCACAGCCTTGGCCAAACTCCCACACACCAATCAAAATGAACGAGAGAAAAACCATCACAGATGCACCAGTTGCAAGCCCATCGAGACCATCGGCAAGATTTACGCCATTGCTAGCAGACATCACCATGAGTACCACCCATGCAATTGCGATTACCGGCCCCAGATAGATGGCAGTTTCGCGAACTCCAGAAAGATAGGTAGAGATAGGAGTTAAGGATGAGGAATCGGCAAATCTAATTCCCAGCACTCCGAAGATGGTGGCCGCGGTTGCTTGACCAAAAAGTTTTTGTTTTCCAGTCAGCCCCAAAGATTTTTGGCGCGAAACCTTTAACCAATCATCGATAAAACCCAGAGTACCAAGTGCCAGTACTAAACCGAGAACTAGGATGGCCGAAACCGTCAATGCGTTCTGAGTTAATATATGGGCGGTTAAGTAGCCGACAAGGGCGGCTGCGATAAGGATTACACCACCCATAGTCGGGGTTCCGCGTTTTATGTGATGGCTGCTCGGACCGTCATCTCGAATAATCTGTCCATATCCACGATTTGCAAGAATCTTTATGAGTCCTCGAGTACCAAAAAGCGAAAAAATAAGCGCAATAGCGCCAGCTATTAGAATCTGTCTCATTTGTTTTCGTCATCTCTACTCAACCAACGCGCTTGAATTTCATCTGCAAGTAATTCAAATCTCTCTGCACGCGAGGCTTTCACAAGTACAACATCGCCAGGTGCGAAATATGAAACGAATGTGGCGGCATCTGCAATCGAGGCAACGTGGTGGTACTGCATAGCGCCGACTCCAGATCCGTACTCAGGTGCATTGACGACTACCAAGTGATCAACTCCGATTTCAGAGGCAAGGTTGCCAATATCTGCACTTGCCGTGGCTCCTGACTCGCCGAGTTCATGCATTTTTCCTACAAAAGCCCAGGATTGGCCCCCTCGCTCTTGTGCAAAAAGGGCAAGACTATGAAGAGCCGCGCTCATGGAAGCTGGATTTGCATTGTATGAATCGTTAATAATGAGTAACTCTTCGACCTCATTGAGCTCCATGCGCCACTTACTTGCGATTGTTGCCGTTGAAAGGGAGCTGGCTATGAGTTCTATTGGCAACGCTAGAGCAGTTCCAACAGCGGCTACGGCAAGAGCATTTGAAACTTGATGAGCCCCCACCAAACGCAGACCAACGGCATCGCGGCCAGCACGCGTAACTAAATCAAAATGGGCGCGTCCCTCGCGAATTTCAATATCGGCAGCCCGAACATCTACATCACTTCTTTCTCCAAATGTAAGCACTGTTCCACTATGAAACTTGGCCATTGCTGGGGTGAATTCGTCATAAGTTCCAAGGATTGCAATACCATTTTCGCCAAGAGCTGTAATCAGTTCACTTTTGGTTTCGGCGATAACTTGCTGCGAACCGAACTCACCTAAATGAGCGGTACCTACTGATAGCACGACACCAATAGTTGGTTTTGCTATTTCACATAATCGTGCGATGTCCCCTCTATGTCGTGCGCCCATTTCAAGAATGCAGAATCGGGTTCGCTCGTCACACTCAAGAAGTGTCAGAGGAAGTCCCAAATCATTATTAAAAGAGCCAGCGGGCGCTACGGTTGGACCGACTGCAGCCAACATATGTGCAAGCAGATCTTTCGTGCTTGTCTTGCCTTGTGAGCCAGTTATTCCTATAACTGTTAGGTTGCTCAAACGTGAACGAATAAAAGTTGCCACAGTTGAGAGCGCTGCAATTACATCTTTTACAACTATGCATGGCCCATCGATGGTGTGAGTAGTTAAAGAGAAAACCGAACCTAATCTATAGGCCTCTGCGACGAAATCATGGCCATCATGAACCTCGCCCTTGAGAGCTAAAAAGAAAGTACCGGGAGTAGCTAAGCGAGAATCAAATACTGGAGCTTTAAATATAAGCAAGTCAGGATCGCAATGAAGCTCTCCCCCAACAAGTAGGGCGATTTCACCGGCGGTTAATGTAATCACTTCTTATTCTCTATCGCTCGAGCAAGTTCGATTCGATCATCAAATGGGTGAACCTCACCAGAAATCTCTTGACCCTTTTCATGTCCCTTACCTAACACAATGACCAAGTCACCCTCTTTTGCATAATTAACTGCAGCTCTGATCGCTTGTGCACGGTCGAGAATCACTTCATTGGGCGCTTGGACATCTATATCTAAAACCATTTGCACCAGAATATCCTCTGGTTTTTCATTTCGCGGATTATCGCTCGTATAAATGGCAATATCGGCCCCATCTCGAAGCGCCCTCCCCATGAGTGAGCGTTTGGAGGAATCTCTATCGCCACCACATCCCAATACCGCAATGACGCTACCGCCGGAAATCTCATGTGCCGTCTCTAAAACTCGCGCAACGGCATCAGGTGAGTGGGCATAGTCAACCAGGGCGGTGAAGTTCTGCCCAAGCCGAACGGCCTCCAGGCGACCTGGGGCGCCAGTTAGCGCAGGCATTATCGCTGCGATATCTATTGGGTCGACTCCACTCTCCGTGGCGATTGCAATCGCCATCAAAAGATTGTCGTAGTTAAATCCACCATGCAAAATAGTTTTTCCTTCAATCAGAATTCCACCGCTTCCACGAATTGCAACTGATGCGCCGATGTAATCGCGAGTAATTGACACAAAGTGCCAGTCCGCTTTGGTGTTTGTGCGAGATAAAGTAATAACTGGAAGCTCGGTCATCTCGGCAAGGCGTGCGCCAAATGCATCATCGACATTTATGACTGCCAGATCAGCATATTCAAATGTGAATAATTTTGACTTAGCTAGAAAGTATTCCTCCATCGATTTATGGAAATCCAGGTGATCTTGAGAAAGATTGGTAAATCCAACAACTGCAAAGTGGCTCCCACGAATTCGTTCTAAAGTAATTGCGTGACTTGAAACCTCCATTACTAAGTTGCGTATGTGTCGCTCTCGCATGGTTGCAGAAAGAGCCTGCAGATCCGAGCTCTCTGGAGTTGTTCGCTTACTGCTGAGCACATCAGCGCCAATACGTGTTTCAACTGTCCCTATGAGTCCACTCTCGCGCCCTGCCGCTTCCATAATCTGGTGCAATATCGTTGTAACTGTTGTCTTTCCATTGGTTCCGGTAACGCCAACGCTGTATAAATCGCGCATTGGCTCAGAGTAAAACCAGGCACTTACTATTCCGGCAGCACGTCGGGGGTTATCTACAATTAGGACGGGAGCTCCTTTAATCATCGCAGCACCGGCTAAATCGGTTAAGACGGCGACCGCCCCTTTTAGGATTGCATCATTTACAAAAGTGGCACCATGAAATTTCTCCCCGGGTAGAGCGATAAATAGATCGCCCGCGATCACTTCGTAGCTTGACTGGGAAATCCCGGTAACTTCAATTTCATCAATTTGCTGGTCGCATGACGCACCTACCATCGCTAAAATGGCGGCGAGTTTTTTGCTTGGATTAGCTATTGGTCTTTGCATCTGCCGCCCTCTTTTTGAATAGCTGTTTTTCGTTCAGTGCAACAGGAATGATTTTGGTACCAGTTGGTGCAATGTGGCGACTCTGCAATACAAAAGACATTACTTTCTTAAATACCGGTCCACCTAGGGATCCTCCATAGTGCAGACCTTTTGGATCTTGAATAGTCACGCTGATGACATAAGCGGGCTTATCAGCTGGTGCAAAGCCAATGAAGGAAGCGGTGTAGCCACGATAACAACCACACGTGTCGTCAATGCGCATCGCTGTTCCAGTTTTACCGGCGACTCGATAACCAGCAATCGCAGCACTTGGCGCGGTACCTGATGCCGATACAACGCTCTCCATCATGATGCGCATAGCTTGAGCGGTTTGAACACTAACAACGCGCTCACTAGTTCGACCTGGCGCTGGCGTGAAGTTTCCGCTTGAATCACTGGTACCGGCGATAACCGTTGGCGATACGCGAACGCCATGATTTGCGATCGTGGCAAAGATACTCGTTGCCTGCATAGCCGTCAGTGAATATCCCTGCCCAAAAGCTACGGTCGGTGCAGTTGTGCCCGACCAATCTGCAACCTTTGGCAGGATCCCTCGTGATTCACCAGGTAGACCAGAGCCAGTCTTACTGCCAACACCAAACTTTGAAAGATAGTTATACAAAACATCGTGAGATAAAAGCTCGCCAATTTGTATCGCACCGGTATTACTTGATACCGCCAAAACCCCTGATGCTGTTAAGCGCTCCGTTGGATGTCTTTCGTGGTCGTGAAAAGTTTTAGTTGAACGCTTGAGCGCATATGGAATCGTGAAAACAGTCTCCGGCGTGATCTTCTTCTCTTCTATTGCCGCAGCAATGGTCATAACTTTTCCGGTTGAGCCTGGTTCATAAACATCCTGCACTGATGGATTACGCATTGCAACAAGAGAGACCTTTGAAGTGTGGTTTGGATCAAATGTTGGTGCCGTTGCATGGGCTAAAATCTCACCGGTCTTTGGATCCATCACAATTACGGTTCCGCTAATTGCGCCAGATGCTTTGACTACATCGGAAATCGCTTTCGCTGCAACCCATTGAATATCTCTGTCGATTGTCAGTCGAACGCTTGTCCCAACTTGGGCCGGAATAATCTCTGACTGCGAGCCAGGAATTTCAGCGCCGTAACCATTTGCATATGAATACTTACCATCAACACCAGCTATAGATGAATTCATACTCGATTCAAGTCCAGTGGCGCCTTTTCCATCGTGATTGACGAAGCCAACCAAGGATGCGATGAGAGAGCCCGATGGATACTCGCGTATATAGCCGCGTTCTGGGAAGAAACCGATAATGCGATCTGGACTCATTCCTGGAAACTGTGCGTTAAATGTCGCCATTGCGGCACTGAGTTTTTGCCACAAAGCGGGTTTAGCATTTTGGTAGACCATGTTCCACTTACGTTTTCCTGTGATGCTCGCAGTAACTTCTGAAACAGTTAATCCTAAAATTGGCGCAACAAAGTTTGCAACTCGTGCTGGATTAGTAATTTGAGTTTGATCGACAACGATGCTGGTGGCAGCCACACTTCGAGCAAAGGCAACGCCATTGACATCAGTAATCGCACCCCGTGGGGCCGGTAAAGTACGCGTATTCTCCATCTCGTTAACGGCGCGCAAGCGATAATCGCTTGCTTGAACTGCTTGAACCTGTATTAGCCGAACGGTAAAAAGCACCATTGCAACTGCAATAACAAGGATTAAAAACCTGATTCGATTATGAGCAAGTGCAAAATTACCCATTGCCGAAGCCACCTTGATTTGCAGAGGGCTGATCTAAATTCAAGAAGGTAGGTGTCTCTGATGGCTTCATTCCTAAGGCAAGAGCTGCATGTGAAAGTGATTCTGGAGAGGACTTTTTATCAATGGCACGAGCGATCGCTTCACGCTGATCACTGACCATTTTAGCTTCGAGTTTTAAATGTGTTAGTTGAAAAGCATCCTGAGCAAGCAGGGTGTTTATTACGAGCAGAGATAAGAGTCCAGCAACTCCGACGGCCGAGACAAAGATTGCAAAGAATTTTCGATCGGCCTGTTTTCCAGCCGATAAGTCAGGAACAAGTTTCAGCGCGACTTGTGCCGATTTCTCAGCCAGGATCTCTTTCGAACGTGTAATCGCTGGTGCAAATGCGGTCATAGCCATTATGCAGCCGTCCTCTCGATTGCACGGAGTCGTACCGATGCCGAGCGGGAATTCTCTTCAAGCTCTTGCGCTCCTGGAGTCTGACTTCCTTTAATGACTAGTGAGAACTTGGCAGCAAACTCTGGTAGCTCGAAAGGCAGGTCTCGAGGAGTCCCTGATTTTGTCGATGCGACAAAGAGCTCTTTAACAATTCGATCTTCAAGAGATTGAAACGACATGACGACTAAACGCCCTCCCACGCTAAGGAGTTTGAGCGCAGATGGAAGTGCTCTTGTGATTGCGCCAAGTTCGTCGTTCGTTTCAATGCGAAGGGCTTGAAATGTGCGCTTGGCTGGGTTGCCGCCCGTACGCCTGGTGGCGGCCGGAATAGCATTTTTAACCAGTGTTGCCAATTGGGTTGTCGAGTTAAGCGGTGCGATGTTTCGAGCCTTAACAATCGCTTCTACAACTCGAGTTGCAAACTTTTCTTCTCCGTAAGTACGCAATATACGTACCAACTGACCTGGCTCATATGTGTTAACAATTTCTGCCGCAGTTAAAGATTGCGTCCGATCCATACGCATATCTAAAGGAGCATCATGGGAGTATGAGAAGCCTCGGTTAGCTTCATCAAGTTGCATTGAGGAAACGCCTAAATCAAAAAGAGCGCCAGTTATATGTGTGTATCCAAATGACTCGACAACATCAGCGATTGAATCAAAGGTGGCGTGCTTGGTAAGTAGTCGATCTGCAAAGGGAGTTAACCTGGCTGATGCACTTGCAAGAGCTTCGGAATCGCGGTCGATGCCGATGACTTTCAATGTTGGAAATTTTCGAAGTAAAGCCTCAGTATGCCCACCTAGTCCCAATGTGGCATCCACGACAATTGGATTCTCACTTGCGTTAATTGCAGGGGCAAGGAGATCAATGCATCGATCAAGCATTACAGATACATGTGCGCTTTTATCAATCATCACTCCCCCTTTACTTGTAACTAAGTTGCTATCGGTTTTTCGTATTACGACTCTTATCTCTGGTCACCGCCGGCCGACGGATCTATTTAGTAGCGGCGCCGGGGAAGGGGCGCCGATACGTTCGAAAGGTCGGCGGTGGCCACAGATAAGAGTTAGTTAGAACAGTCCTGGAAAGACCTCCTCAGAAACATCGGCGAAGCTCTTCTCGCGATCGGCTAAATATTCATTCCATGAAGTTGCATCCCAAATTTCAACTCGAGTGTTTGCTCCAATAACTACGCAATCTTTTTCAAGTCCTGCATATGTGCGAAGGCTTTGAGGAATAGTTATGCGACCTTGACGATCAGGAATCTCATCGTGTGCACCTGCAAACATCACACGGCTGTAATCACGAGCTGATTTTGCAGTGACTGGCGCTTGTTTTAGCGTTTGAGTAATAATTTCAAATTCACTTGAAGGAAAAACATAAAGACAACGCTCTTGTCCTTTAGTAATTACGAGTCCCGATGCCAATTCGTCACGAAATTTTGCAGGGAGAATGAGTCGGCCCTTTTCATCAAGGCGTGGTTCGTGGGTACCTAAAAACATCCGTACCCCTTCCCCAAGGTTCTTCGGCCGAATCACGTATCGGCTTAGTCCCCCACTTTACTCCATTTCCCTCCTTTTTGCACCACTTTTTGCCACTTTTCTCCCTTTCTCGCCCACTAGCTCCCAGTTTCAGAGATAAAAAAAGGCCCCCATAATGGAGGCCTTACGTGCGAATACGTACTAGGGGTTACTGATTATTACGCTCATCCCAGCGCTCTTCTAAACGGGAGCCAAAAGCCTTG
>CANIBB010000037.1:0-8315 GCA_947465575.1 Actinomycetota bacterium
CGTGGGCGGGATTAATCTGAGGGACTGACATTTTTTAGAGGCGCTCCTTGGTACTGTGGATATTCGAACAGGTGTTCGAAAAGTAGCCCCTTGGGCTGACAGATAGCAAGTGGGTGGGGTGTGTCGGCGGGCAACTTAATTGAAATTTCAACTAAATTTGTACCTCACATCGCTCAAATCTATTAAGGGAGCCCCATGAATACGGTACTAATAATTGGACGCGTGCTATTCGCTCTGATCTTCCTCGCATCTGGCGCCAACCACCTCACAAAATTAGAGGCGATGACTGGCTATGCCCAATACAAGAAGGTTCCAGCTGCAAAGCTTGCCGTAGTCGTATCAGGTCTAATGATTCTTGTCGGGGGCCTCTACATCGTCTTCGGCGTTTACGCAGATCTTGGTGCACTTCTAATCGCTATCTTCCTTATTCCAACAGCCTTCTTAATGCATGCATTCTGGAAAGAAACTGATGCAACGGCCAAGCAGAATGAACAGATCGCATTCATGAAAGATATTTCAATGGCTGGGGCAGCGTTGATTATCTTCGTATTAGTTGGATCTGGAGCTGATTTCGGTCCAAGCATTACAGGTGCATTCTTTAACTTCTAATTACTATCAAGGAAGGCCCTGTGGTGAAAACTGCAGGGTCTTTCTACTTTTTAATAATGTGAGATTGATACCCGGCAAGTAACAACATTAATATTGGGTAGCCCGTAGCCACCGGTAACGAAGTAGCTTGAGCAATCGCACCTGTAACTGACGGTCCAATAAAGTAACCAGCTAAGCCAATTACCCCCACTCGCGCAATAGCAACCGATGATGCAATACCAGGTAATTGCGAAGCGGCCAAAATATATGCAGGAAACATTGGACCGATTCCAAGACCAGCGCAAGCAAAACCAATATTTACAATTACGAGTGCCAACAACGGGTGTGAATCTGACAGTGGAACTCCCAACGCAATACCCGCACCCATTCCAAAGCCCCCGATATAGCCGCCAAGTAATACTGTCTTGCGTGGGCCAAAGTGATCTAGGGCTCTATCTCCAAGAAAACGAGCAGTAATCATCGCTAATGAGAATGTTGCAAATGCCGTTGCATTTACGCCTTTTCCATAACCCATGTCATCACGTAAAAGTATTGCGCCCCAGTCGCTCACTGCGCCTTCGGCAATAAGTCCTCCTAATAAGCCAATACCCATTCCCCAAAGTGGTAAAACACTCTTACCGAAAAATGGAATCTTCGCCTGAGTCTCTTCATCTCCCCCGCTGTGATCATCTAAGTTCGCTGGCAACAACTTCGATATTGATGGAATAAAGAGGAAGAAGCATGCGATACCCACTCCGATTAGATTATCGCGGGGTGAAACATGTTTTGCTATCGCCCCACCTAATACCGTTGTAGCAAATGCTCCGCAGCTCCACATTGCATGAAAGGAAGACATAACGCGCTTATTAAGGTGTTTTTCAATCACAACTGCCTGAGTATTACTTGCGATATCCATACTGGAATAACCCAAACCCATGACAAAAAGACCTGCAATCAGAGTTGTCGGAGATGTTGATAAACCCATCAAGATCAAACCCGTCGGCATAATAACTATTGCTACATTTATTACTTTCTTAGTGCCATGCATATGAATAAGCCGACCCGTCAACTGCGCACCAAGAATTGCACCAATTGTGCTCGAAATAAGAATCAATCCAAGCTGGCCATTATTGAGTCCGTTAGCATCACGAATCTCAGGAATGCGAGCAACCCACGCCATCGATACGACACCCATAAAGAAAAATGTTGCCCAGAGACCATTTCGAGCGCGTATCGCAGCTTTGAAAACAACATTACTCATAAGAGTGATAACGGTAACTGACAACAGGTCATAAGTCTGCTTACATAGCTACATGTTCTTCTCCTTCTGGCCACGCAGAAGCGAGTTTTCCAACAATCGAAAAGATCTCATCACTGATCTAATTGCTGGGCTAACAGTGGCAATAGTTGCCTTACCTCTAGCCATCGGCTTTGGCATTACATCGGGGATGTCAGCGGCCGCTGGTTTAACAACTGCAATTATCGCTGGATTTCTAGCTGCAGTTTTCGGAGGATCTAAGTACCAAGTCAGCGGTCCAACAGGTGCGATGACAGTTATTTTGATCCCAGTTATTCATACCTATGGCGCTGGGGCGATCCCAGCGCTGGGGCTCATAGCTGGTGTCATGGTTATTGCAATGGCCGTTATTAAACTTGGCGCAGTTATCAATCGAGTTCCCTGGACGGTAGTTGAGGGATTCACAGTTGGTATCGCCTTCATAATCGCGCTGCAACAGATTCCACTTGCCCTCGGTATCGCTAAAGGCGAAGGGGAAAAGAGTTATAGCGTCGCCTGGAATACATTAAAGAACGCACTTGATGAAGGGCTCAACTACTCATCACTTGTAATTGTCGTCATTACTCTCGTGATCAAGTTTGCGTGGCCCCATCTTGCACATCGTTTAAAAATTAAACACCACATTCCAGCCAGCTTTGTTGCCTTACTTCTTGTGACATTAATTGTTAAGGCGCTATCAATAAATGTTGCCAGTATCGGTAACATCCCTCGCGCACTTGGTACCTACCAAAGCCCAATATTTGAAAACTTAAGCGCACTGCTAGTTCCAGCCCTTTGGATTGCACTACTGGCCGCTGTCGAATCTCTTCTATCTGCGCGAGTCGCCGATGGCATGGCGCATGAGAAGACCCACTTTGAACCTAATCGAGAGTTGTTTGGTCAAGGTCTAGCAACGATTGCCGCATCGGTTTTCGGTGGGATGCCGGCGACAGGTGCAATCGCCAGAACAAGTGTGAATGTGAGGTCGCACGCTAAAAGCCGACTGGCATCGATTTTCCACGCACTCATTCTCCTTCTCATCGCACTTGTCGCCGCACCTCTTGTAAGTGCGATCCCGACCGCTGTGATTGCAGGTCTTTTGCTTGGCACCAGCTATCGAATTCTCAATCCAGTTTCAATCATGGAGTCTCTGCGTACTACTAGATCTGAGGCGGCCACGCTAATTATTACAGCGGTTAGCACGGTGGCAATCGATTTAATCTGGGGAATGGCAATCGGAATTGGGTTTCACATGTTTTTGACACGGAAAAGCAAGGTGCGCACCCTCGAAGAGGGTTAGAATTTGATAATGCGCTCAGTGGATTCGATTCTTGGAACCCTTGAGAGTGAATCAATCGGGATTTTGCGTGAGAGCGCAGCGGCATTTTCAAAGCCGGTAATGATGTATTCAATTGGTAAGGACTCATCAGTCTTACTCCATTTAGCTAAAAAAGCCTTTTTCCCAGCGCAAATTCCATTTCCTCTTCTACACGTTGATACGACATGGAAATTTAAAGAGATGATCACTTTCAGAGATCGAATCGTTAAGGAGAATAACCTTGATTTGATCGTCCACTCTAATCAAGAGGGAATTAAATCTGGTGTGAATCCATTTACATCTGGGATTTCTGAATATACGCGCATCATGAAGACAATGGCGCTTCGAGAGGCCCTAGATAGTTTTGGTTTTAATGCCGCCATTGGCGGCTCCCGCCGAGATGAAGAAAAGAGCCGAGCCAAAGAGAGAATCTTCAGTGTTCGCGAGTCTGGCCACATCTGGGATCCAAGAAATCAAAGACCTGAGTTATGGCAAACCTTTAACACTCGCCTAAACCCTGGTCAATCCATGCGGATTTTTCCATTGTCGGATTGGACCGAACTAGATATCTGGAACTACATCTACGAAGAAAATATTGAGGTAAATCCGCTCTACTTCGCTAAGGAGAGAGCTGTAGTAAAACGCGGGTCACAGTTAATCATGGCTGATGATGATCGCCTTCCACTTCTCGAAGGAGAGATTCCTGAGTTAAGAAAGATTAGATTCAGGACTCTTGGCTGCTATCCATTAACAGCAGCGGTCGAATCAGATGCAACAACCATCGAAGCCGTGGTTAATGAGGTCTTTAATGTCAAATTAAGTGAACGTGCCACAAGGTTAATCGATGGAGAGAATGAAGACTCCATGGAGAAGAAGAAATCTGAGGGATACTTTTGATGAGCGCTTCAATCGTAAGACTTCTAACATGTGGAAGTGTCGATGATGGCAAAAGTACGTTAATCGGCAGATTGCTAGTTGAAACCGATAGCGTTCCACACGATAGCGTTGATGCTACTCGGAATATTCGAAGGAGTGGATCGACGATTCCTGAAGGTGAAATTGACTTCTCCCTTCTCACAGATGGTCTTCAGGCCGAACGCGATCAAGGAATAACGATTGACGTCGCATACAGATCGATGAATTTACTCAATGGCAAACGTCTAATTATCTCAGATGCTCCGGGTCATGAGCAGTACACCCGGAACATGGTGGTTGCTGCATCTCGCGCCGACATAGCTTTAGTGTTAATCGATGCAAGCAAAGGCCTGCGCACTCAAACTTTACGGCACTTAACAATTTGCTCTCTCATGGGAATCCAGAACGTAATAATTGCGATAAATAAACTTGATGCAATGGATTATTCGCAAGCAGTTTTTGATTCGATCGCTGCACAAATATCGATTGCTTCCAATCGTCTCAAAATCAGTAATACAACAATTATTCCGTTGAGCGCACTGGCTGGTGATAATGTTGTTATTAGAAGTCAATCCATGGACTGGTATACCGGGCCGACACTCATAGAAGTTATACAAGGATGGGTCCCGCGCGAACATCTTATTCAAGGAATGCGCTTGCAGATTCAAAGTATTTCCAGGGCCGAAAACTTCCGTGGAGTTACCGGAACCGTGCATGGTGGTTCAATAAATGTAGGGGATGAAATCAAGGTTTTTCCAGGCTCAGCTACTGCCAAGATTTCTAGAATTGTGAGCCTCGATGGTGATCTCGAAGGGGCAAAAGGTTCGGCTGCGATAACTCTTGTACTCGATCCTGAAGTAGATGCAGCTCGCGGAGATATTATTACAATGGCCGACGAAGAGATTGTTTCAAGTGATAGATACTTAGCAAATCTCGTGTGGTTAGACGAAAAGCCACTCATCCATAGTCGCTCTTATATTTTGATTTCTGGATCTACATCCATTCCGGCAATGGTGACAAAGTTGCGCCATAAACTTGATGTTAATTCGGGCGAAGAACTTTCGGCCTCAACCCTAGCGATGAATGAAATTGGAAGTGTTGAGATAGCTACAGACTCAGCATTAGCGTTATTGCCATACAGTCAATCTCGCGAATTTGGAAATTTCATTCTGGTTGATCGTGGCACAAATCAAACGGTAGCTGCCGGCATGGTTGAAATTGTTCTAAGACGCGGTAGCAACATCACTCATCAACACTATGACATTGGAAAGACAGAGCGCGCGGGCATGAAAAGTCAGAAACCTGGAGTCCTTTGGCTCACAGGCCTTTCTGGCTCCGGAAAATCTACGATTGCAAATGAGCTTGAACGGAAACTGTTTGACCTTGGAATCCACTCGTATGTTCTAGATGGCGACAACTTGCGACAAGGCATCAATAAGGATTTAGGATTTACCACGCAAGAGCGTGCAGAAAATGTACGTCGCACCTCTGAAGTGGCTAAATTGATGGTTGATGCTGGGTTATATGTAATTGTTGCGCTCGTAAGCCCTTTCGAAGGCGATAGAGAACAGGCGCGTTCCCTCTTTGAAGAGCATGAATTTACTCAAGTGTGGGTTGATACACCTATCGAAATCTGTCAGTCACGCGACCCTAAGGGTTTGTATAAAAAAGCGGCAAAAGGAGATATTCCAAATATGACCGGGCTTGGCCAAGAATATGAAAATCCAGTTCACCCTGACCTAATTCTCGATGGCACTTTGCCGGTCGCAGAAAATGTAACGACACTGCTTAAGGTGATTTTATGAATTGGTGGTTCTTCGCTATTGCAGGATCCATTGCGCAATTAATCGATGGTTCATTAGGCATGGGGTTCGGCCTGACTAGCTCAACTCTTCTGCTCACACTTGGCGCCAGCGCATCGGTTGCATCAGTGGCAGTGCACATTGCCGAGATTGGAACAACTCTTGCTTCCGGGGCATCGCATTGGCATGCCGAGAATATTGATAAAAAAATCTTAATACGTCTAGCAATACCCGGTGGGGTTGGTGCGATTCTTGGTGCAACTTTCCTTTCCTTTATAGACATCTCAGCAGGCCGAGTCTTTATCTCAACACTTTTATTATTTCTTGGCTTCTTACTACTTTACCGAAATATTTTTCAATCAACTGAGAACACTAACCTCGTAGAAGTTAAGAATCCAAATTTTCTCTCCTACCTTGGCTTTACGGGCGGGTTCGTTGATGCATCAGGAGGTGGTGGTTGGGGTCCAATCGTGACGCCGACGCTACTTGCAACAACTAAGACCGAGCCTCGAAAAGTAATCGGAACTGTTAGTGCCGCAGAGTTTATTGTGGCGGTAGCTGCAAGCTTAGGTTTCTTACTCAATATCTCTCGCATAGATATTGATTGGCAGGTTGTTGGCGGTTTGGCCTTAGGCGGAACGATTATGGCACCACTTGCCGCCAGATTAGTCGGTCGACTCCCAAGAAGACCCTTAGGAATATGTGTGGCGATTGCAATCATTATATTTAATGCAATCCGAGTTTTGGGCAGTTGATGAAGACCACGCTTATCTTTAGTGGGGGAACAGGTAGAAGCGGAACAACTATCGTTGCGGATTTACTTGATCGGCATCCTGATGTCCGCTCAAGCCTGCCGATAGAGTTGAAGTTTGTTACTAATACTGGTGGGCTCTTGGACATTACCTTGGGATCACAGTTTGCGCCACAAAAAGTACAGGCTCCTATTCCCTTTTATAGTCTAAGAACGCGACGTAAGCGCCGAATGCTTGATACGGAGAAGAGTGTTAAAGATTTGGCCCTTTTTACTGAGAAAATCAACAACCGATGGTGGGATATCGATAGCCCTCCCCCAGCAGGTCGTGGGTTGGTGTCTGGAATAACTCAAGAGGTTTTCAATGAAATCTTTGAAGAGTTCAAGAAAGACTTTTTTCGTAATAAAAAGCTAGCCGCCTCTGAATTTCTTACCAGAGTCATTGAAAACCAAAATAACAACCAAGGTGAGAAACTCTGGATTGAAACTACTCCGATGAACATTGCAAATGCGCATCGCCTAATTGAACTCAGCCCCAATGCCCGATTTATAAATATGATTCGCGATCCAAGAGATACCATCGCCTCACTTTTGACTAAGAACTGGGGACCAAATACGCCTCTCGAAGGAATCGAATGGTTTGAAAGGCGTATTACTGCGGGCCACCAATCTCTTTCTAAAATCGCCCCTCATCAACAGATTACTATCGCCCTCGAAGAGCTCGCTGTCTACGACAGGGATGCAACGTATGCGCGCCTGCTCGCGTTCCTCTCCTTAGATAACTCTCCTGAAATGGCAGCCTTTTTTGCTCACAACATGAGATCTGAATCGGCAAGTAGCGGACGCTGGAAAGAGGAGATAAGGGATCCAGCTTTCATCCCAGCATTTGAGGCGATGATTGAGCGATTAAATGATGCTGGTGTGGTCCATTACTGCAATGAGCACTGAGGGATATAGAATCCAAATATTGAATTAAACACACAAACACCCATCAAGGAGCTACCGTGGACAACATCACCGCATTTAATAATCACCTTCCAGTTAAAGTTCGCTTCGGAGAAGGTGTGGCAGAGACTTTGCCGGCAGTTGTCGCAGAGCTTGGGGCGAGCAAAGTCTTCTTGATGGTTGATAAAGATATTGAAAAGTTTAATCCTGCAGCAGCAAAACTTATTGACCAGATGAATGCAGCTTCAGGCATTACCGTCACACTCTTTGAAAAGCCCGCAGGTGAGCCAACAATTCAAATGGTTGATGATTCAATTGCAGCCCTTAAAGCTGCAGGTTCAGATGTTGTTGTAGCCCTTGGCGGCGGATCTGTAATCGATACTGCAAAGGCCGCTCGCTTGTGCGCACAGCTCAACTGCACATTCCGCGAGTTCCAATCCAAGGCACCCGTCTATCCAGCACCAACACTTCCCCTTATTGCACTTCCTACTTCGGCAGGTACTGGCTCTGAAGTATCTGGTGGCTCGGTTATCTCTGATCCCGAGGCTGGTCGCAAAGCCGGTATTGCAAATGGCAATCTACGTGCACAAGTTGCACTTGTTGACCCAGTACTGACTTACTCAATGCCACCATCGATGACTGCTAACACCGGAATCGATGCACTAGCTCAGGCTATCGCTGGAATTATCGCCAAATGCAGCACCCCAATCGGTGATGCGA
>CANIBB010000038.1:0-8303 GCA_947465575.1 Actinomycetota bacterium
ACTACCTCAACGGATTTAATCGAACTAGACCATTCTGGGTAGTTTTCCAGCGCAAATAACGCCTCTGTCACTGCGGCTAACGGGGCATCTATCGTGATGGTGGATCTGCTCGAATCGCTCATGGCCCAAGGTTACCCCTCTTCCCTAATTTATAAATCACACGCTAGCGTTAGCGCCATGAATGAAATTAACAACCCTGCCCTCGTCCCTGCGGCAACTGCCGGAAATCTTACAAATCTCATCGCAGAGCGCGCCTGGTTTGAACCAGAGCGCATCATTATGTCGCGCCCTCTGGGTGATGGTTGGCAAAGTGTCACTGCGAAAGAGGCAGAGGCTCAGATTCGCGAAACCGCGAAGGGTCTAATCGCAGCTGGTGTGCAGATTGGTGATCGCGTGGCGATTATGTCGCGGACACGCTATGAGTGGACGATTTTAGATTTCGCAATCTGGTTTGCAGGCGGCGTCGTTGTTCCTGTTTATGACACATCTTCAGCCGAGCAGGTCGATTGGATTCTTAACGACTCCTCAACAGTTGCAATCATCGTAGAAACTCCAGCTCTGCGTGATTTAGTTAAGAGCGTTCAGCCATCACATACAAAGCATGTCTGGATAATGACTGAAGATGTATTGAGTACCCTCAAGGCGGCAGGTGCACATATAAGCGATGACGAGATTGATCGCCGTCGCAACTCATTAGTACCTGACACGCTTGCAACAATTATCTACACATCTGGCACGACAGGAAAACCAAAGGGTGTATCCCTCACCCACAGCAACTTTTTATCTGAGTGTGGCAACGTTGTTCAAGGCGCCGCTGACTTATTTCTAAAGCCAGGTGGATCTACACTTCTATTCTTACCTATAGCTCACGTATTTGGCCGCATGGTTGAGATCGGAGCAATCTCTGCCGGTCTTCATCTAGCTCACTGCAGTGATCCAGTCGGGCGACTTCCCATGGATTTGGCATCTTTTAAGCCAACTTTCGTTCTTGCCGTTCCGCGTATATTTGAAAAGATCTATAACGGAGCCGAAGCACGCGCTGAAGCCGCTGGTAAGGGCAAGATTTTTCGAAAGGCTGCAGATGTTGCAATTGCTTACTCTGAAAGCCTTGATAAGAAATCAGTCTCACCTTTGTTATCAATCAAACACAAACTCTTCGACAAGTTGGTCTACTCCAAGATTCGCGCTGGAATGGGCGGGCGAGTCGAGGCCGCGATTTCAGGAGGAGCGCCTCTGGGGGTTCGCCTCGGCCATTTTTATCGAGGCGCCGGAATTACAATTCTTGAGGGATACGGCTTAACCGAAACAACAGCTGGTGCGACCTTGAACCTCAGTGGTGCACACCGCGTTGGCTCAGTTGGGCGTCCAGTACCTGGAACATCTATAAAAATCGCAGATGATGGCGAGGTTCTCATTCGCGGCTCGATTGTGATGCGTGGGTACTGGAACAATGAAGCTGCCGATAAAGAAGTCTTTACAAGTGATCGTTGGTTCCAATCAGGAGATCTTGGAAAATTAGATGATGAAGGCTTCCTCTACATAGTCGGTCGCAAGAAAGAGTTAATTGTTACCGCTGGAGGAAAGAATGTTGCACCTGCCGTACTTGAAGATCGTCTTCGTGCGCATCCGCTTGTTAGTCAATGCATGGTCGTTGGCGACAACCAACCATTTATTGCATCCCTCGTCACAATTGACCAAGATGCATTGAAATCTTGGGTGGCAAATCACAATAAGGCGGGTGCCTCAATGACTGATCTGGCAAATGATCCAGATCTGATCTCTGTTATTCAAACTGCAGTCGATGATGCCAATAAGGCCGTGAGTAAAGCTGAATCAATTCGCAAATTTATTATCTTGCCAACTGATTTTACAATCGCGGGCGGGCACCTAACAGCAAAGCTTTCGATGAAGCGAGCGGTAATAGCCAAAGAGTTTGCCAAGGAGATTGAACAACTCTTCACTAAGTAAAAATATGAGCGTTAATGAGCGAGTTAGACTCGCACAAGAGTTACATGATGGAATAGCTCAAGATCTAGTTGGGCTTGGATACTCCATTGACTCTCTCATTGCCACGCCTGGTACTCCAGTTGAGATTCGTAGTGAACTGCGCTCTGTGCGCTTTGCAATAACGGATTTGGTTGACAAAGTTCGCGCCGAAATCTTTGCACTGCGCGAGAGCACCGAAAGCCTGCCTTCACGATATGAGGCATCGACGAGTTATGAGCTGCAGAGGGTTTTTGCTGAGCTATTACGCAATGTGCAGGAACACTCACATGCAACCTCGATAACGCTCTCCCTTCACGATAATGGCATCGGCGGAACCGTGAAAAAGAAGGGCCACCATGGATTAGTTGGCATCGACGAGCGAGTACGAGATTTGAATGGGAGCTTGGATATCCAATCAACTGATGCGGGTACGCATGTCTCCATAACCGTGCCTTGGGTAAATAAGTGACTAGCGTCGTTATTATCGATGACCATGCAGTTGTTCGAGAGGGCTTGCATCGAGCACTTACTACCCATGGTTATGATATTTCCGCCGAGGCGGCCAACATTGCCGAAGCGCGCGCACAGATCGCCCACGTTAACCCAGATGTAATAGTTGTGGATTTGAATCTTCCAGATGGCAGCGGCTTTGAATTAATTTCATGGGCACGGGCCATCTCAAAAAGCTTAGGGATCGTCGTACTTACTCTTAATGAGACTGATGCACATTTGTTGGCAGCCATGAATGCTGGAGCCAGTGCTTACATTCTCAAGAGTGCTCCCATGAGTGAATTAGTTGCGGCGGTGGAGCACTCGATTAAATCTCCCCTTAGTTTTAGCGCGAAAGGCATACCCGCTGCAATTAAGGCGACGACTGCACGATTTAACTTAACTGCCCGAGAGTTTGATGTGCTTGGACTTTTACCTAGCGGTGCATCCACACAGGCAATAGCTTCGGCGTTATTTCTTAGTCAAGCGACGGTTAAGACGCATTTAGCATCGATTTTTAGAAAGCTTGAGGTAGAGAACCGAACAGCGGCTGTAGGTAAAGCGCGAAAACATAATCTAGTTGTTGATTAACTTCTCAAACTTTTCGGCCCATATCTGCCAGCGCCACTTTTCAACTATCCAATCACGTCCGGCTTGACCCATCTTCGCTGCACGCTCAGGATCATTAAGTAGATTTATAGCGGCAACTGCGATTGCGGCGCTGTCTTGTCCATCTACAACTACTCCGGTAACGCCTTCAATCACGGCATCTGGTGCACCACCTGATGCACCGGCAATGACTGGTAGACCGCATGCACTTGCCTCTAAATAAACAATGCCGAGGCCTTCAACTTCTAAGCCTCGAAAACGTGAGCGCGATGGCATTGCAAAAACATCCCCGAGACAGATGTACTTGGGTAGTTCTGCATATTGAATTCGGCCTATGAAAGTTACGTAATCCTCAAGTGAGTGTTTCTGCACAAGCTTTACAAGGTGATCGAGATATGGACCTTCACCTACAAGAACTAGATGTGCCTCCGGGATTTCGTGGACAATTGCGCTCATCGCCTCAATTAAATAATCCTGCCCCTTTCGATGGACTAAACGTCCCACCGAGACAATGACGCGCTTACCTGTTAATCCAAGTGACTCTCGAAGTATTGTGGCATCAACGGGGGCAAAGTGATCTGTATCGATTCCGGGTGCAATCTTGACCATCGCGTTTCCGGCCTTGGGAGTAAGCGAGGCAGAGATGGCCTTTCGCGTGAACTCGCCTAAGTATGTAAGGGCATCGGTCGTTGATCCGATTCGGCGCATCGCTAATGTAAATGGAAATACCTTCGACCACCACACCTCATGGCCATGCGTTAGCGCAATAATTCTTCGAGCACCCGCACGCCGTAGCGCAGAGGCCATAATCGCTAGAGGTGCGGCGGCACCAAAAGCTACGGTTTCAATCCCCTCGTGCTTTATTAGCTTCGTAACTGCGCGGCTGACCCGCGGCGTTGGCAGCAGAATCTTTGCCCGATCTCGAATGATTCGAACCCCATACTCTGCAAGCCAGGCAGCATCATATTCATGGGTATCACCCTGCGCTGAGGTATAAACAATTGTCGATGCATGTGGCAAACGTTGAATCAAACCAATAATGAAGGTTTCGATTCCGCCTGCGCGGGGACCAAAATCATTTGTAATAAATAGAGTTCTCTTCAATAGCGGCGTGCTCCCACCAAAGCTTTGCGTCCCATGTTGAGATCAGTTGTTACTTTCACACGTGAACCAGAGCGTGGTGCATGCACCATGCGACCGCCACCTAAGTAAATTCCAACGTGCGAGACGGGGCGTCCAAAGAATAGTAAGTCCCCTGGCTTGAGGGCTTTGGTTGAGACCTGTTTTCCCATTCGAGATTGCGCCGATGATGAGTGAGGTAATGAAACTCCGGCAGCTTGATATGCGCGCATCGTTAATCCTGAACAATCCCACGTAACGAGTCCGGCGGCACCAAAGACATATCGATCACCGATCTGCTTAAGCGCATACTTAAGCGCAACACCGGCACGTCCTGAAATTCCATTGGCGCTTCGTGCAGCTGCAAGTGAAGATGCTTGATCTGCATCCTCTTGGGCTGCTGCTAACTTTGCTAAACGCACTCGATCGGCTTTTTTCAACTTTGACAGTAAAACTTCAGCCTCTTTTAACTTCGCCTGCGCAAGGGCAGATTGTGCGGCAAATTTCTTTTGGGCCGCTCTGACGAGAGCCAACTTGTCATTGACCGTCATCGTTGTTGCATTAAGGCGTTGAGTCGCCGCTTCAAACTTTCGAAGCTGTGTCGATTTGCCTCGGGTGATTGCATCGAGTGTGCCAGCGGAGGAGAGATAGAGCGTGGGATCGCTGGAAAAGAGGAGCTCTAGGCCTTGACTCATAGATCCTGATTTATACTGCTCGAGTGCTATGGCACCAAGGGATTTTTGTAGGGCAGTTACGGTCGCTCCCTGCACCTCGGCTTTAGCCTTAATGCCGTTGAGAGTTTTAGTTAATACTCCGAGTTTGACCTTGGCCTCTTGTGCCCCTTCAGCTGCCGTCGTTGCATCCTCTTCTAATTCACGAACTTTGGCCTGAACCTGCTCCAAGGTTTGAGCGGCATTGGCAGCGATCGGAGCAAGCACCGCAGCGATAATCGCGAGCCCGGAGAGCAGGACTAAGGCACGTTTGAGTCCGGACATGGAGTTAAGGCTAACTATCTTTGCCGCCCGAGCTCAACTCTTGAGCCTAATATGGGCTGTGAAGTGGCCGAGAAACTGGGATGCTAGGCCGATGAGCACCTCAGCCTCACTCGTAGTAGGTGTCGATGGCTCAACCAGCAAAGCGGGCTCATCTGGCGGCGTAAGTTCAAAGGCCGATAGATCCCTCTTTCTTGCCCGTCGCAGGGAGTTCGATCTCATTCTCATCGGTGGAAATACGGCCCGCACAGAGCCTTACTCAACTACCCCAATCCCGGTGGTCGTCCTCTCGCGCTCGGATATTTCCCCGATTGCAGATAATCCACAGGCGCACCTATGGAATCTCTCGCCCAGCCAGGCGCTAGTTCGAGCACGAGATGAATTTGGTCCCAGAATTTTAGTTGAAGGCGGTCCCTCGTTAATGCGTGAACTCTTAAAGGCAGATTTAATTGACGATTTTTTTCTCACTGTCACCGAAGTAGGCGATGGGGAAAACACAATCGATTGGCGGGAATTGCTCACTCACTTTACATCCTGTGAAAAAAGCGAGATTGATGGAACGCTATTTTTTCACGCCCATAATTAAAAGGCTGAGATTAAGGCGACGCCACTGACGGCAAGGACTATTCCCACGTACTGAACTTTATGCAATCGCTCACGTAGAAAACCAAATGCTAGAACGGCCGTGGCGATTGGATACATTGAACCGAGCACCATGGCTACCGATACCGAACCTTTGCTACATGCAACCCCTAAAAGCAGATTTGCTAAGAAATCCGAAACTCCAATAAATATTAAACTCGGATACTCTCTCTTAGAAAAGCCTCCAGTGCTTCTAAAACGGAGGGCGATTGCAATCGTTACTAGAAATGTTGCCGCACGCATCGTAACCATTGTCAAAAGCGCACTCGTCTGCGATCCAATAGAGATAAATGTTAGTGATGTACCAAATCCAAAGGCTGCTCCAATTGCTAAAAAGAGCGGGCGGAGAGCAATGCCATGCGAGAGTTCAGGTCCACTTGCGCAAAATGCGCCGGTAAGTGCTAGAACTATTCCGATTGATGAAATGAGTGAGAGCGTATCGCCATGTAAGAGTGCGTAACCCAAAGGAATCACAGCACTTAATGAACTAATAGGAGAGACAACTCCCATGCTTCCCGATGCAAGCCCGGCATAGAGGCAGGCGAGCCCGAAGTAACCAAATAATCCTGCGCCGATTCCAGGAATTAAATATCCACCTTGACCAAGGGCTGACGTGCTCCAATCGCCGTAAGCAAACAGCAGCGCGACTCCAAAGAGCAAGCCAATGATTTGAGAAAAACCCAATACGGCGATGGGTGCATGTTTCTTGCTCAATCTTCCACCCTCAAAATCGGCCGTACCCCACAGCAGACTTGAAAGCAGGGCCAAGAGTGATGTCATACATATGAGCCTACCGTCCCGCCTCCCGAGAATTGAGGGTGTACTTATTACTCTAAGAGCATGGATGCCAATGGCTTCGAAAGATTATTGAACCAACTACGAGAATTTACCCCGCGCTCGGAAATATCCCTTGAAGAGGTTCCGGCGCCGCAAAAATTAGCAACATATGCATTCGCATTCTCTGCCGATGTCAGCAATGGCAAGGTGGGAGATGATGAAGATGAACTCGCCTCTGGTCGTTTTGTTCTACTTCATGAACCGGGCGGACAAGAGACTTGGGAGGGTGAGTTTCGATGCGTGAGCTTTGTTCGCGCCGATGTCGATACTGCAATGCAAGAGGATCCATCACTTCCCGAATTTGGATGGGGCTGGTTCTTATCGGCCCTTGAAGCCGCCGGCTGCACAATCGCCGCACCAAGTGGTACCGTCACTCGAGTTTCTAGCGCCTCATTTGGAAAACTATCACCACGCCATGATGAATCTGAAATTGAGATTCGTGCATCGTGGACGCCAGTGATTTCAGATCCAACTGAACTCATCAAACATATTGCAGGCTGGTGCACCCTCATCGCGGAGGTTTCAGGTCTTGAAGAGATTCCAGAAGGCGTTTCGGCGATTAATTCAACTAGGGCTCGGTAATTTCATTTATGGAAGATGAGTTAGCGCCAGTTCCATTGCTCGTGCCTGCAGGAGGAACTCCGCCAGTTATTAACAGTGATGCCGCCCTTGAATTAGCGATTGCCCAACTTCGAGCAGGTCACGGCCCCTTTGCCGTTGATGCAGAGCGCGCCTCTGGCTTTCGCTACAGCGCCCGTGCATATTTAATTCAAATTAAGCGCGAAGCCGGCGGATTACATCTGATCGATCCAATTCCTTTCGGTCTCAATAACCCGTTGATCTCCAAACTCAATGAACTGCTCAATAGCGATGAAGTTATTTTGCATGCAAGCACTCAGGATTTACCATGTCTGCGAGAGATAGGAATTAATCCCACACATCTATTTGATACTGAGCTCGGTGGTCGTATCGCAGGTCTACCTAGAGTTGGGCTTGGACCACTCTTAGAGTCTTTAATGGGCGTCGTTCTTGCAAAAGAACATAGTGCAGCTGATTGGTCTACGCGGCCGCTGCCACAAGAATGGCTGACATATGCCGCACTTGATGTGGAACTTCTCGTTGAACTTCGAAATGCAATGCGTGAAATCTTGCAGGCATCTGGAAAATTACGATGGGCCGAGGAGGAGTTTGCATCAATTCTTCTAGCCCCTCCGCCTCCGCCACGAATAGATCCCTGGCGTCGCACATCTGGAATGCACAAGATAAAACGACGTGATCACTTAGCGATTATTCGTGAGCTCTGGATAGCACGTGATCAGATCGCTTCGGCTCAAGATATTGCCGGTGGAAAGCTACTCAATGATGCAGCGATTATTGAACTATGTTTAGCAGCACCGACGACAAAGAAAGAGTTTGAAAAGGCGTTGCGCCCAATCGGTCTTCGCGCGCGATGGGTAGAAAACTCTGCCCTATGGCTTGAAGCGATTGCACGAGCAGTTGCACTTCCAGAAAGTCAGTGGCCAGCGATGCGTACAAATACCGATGCATTGCCCCCCATTAAATTATGGCGAGATAGATTTCCAGAAAAATTCGCTCCGCTTTCGCATGCACGTGCTCTTATCGACATCA
>CANIBB010000039.1:0-8224 GCA_947465575.1 Actinomycetota bacterium
GTTCCCTCAATATCTAATGGGACAGCAGCCATCGGTAGTACTCGTCCGACGACTTTTAACAAAGAACCAACGCGATCAAGACCAATAATTGGATCCTCATCTTCGCTCCACAGTGATGCCAATAATAAATTTCCCATCGCATGTCCATCTAGCGGGCCATCGCTAACAAAACGATGCTGCATGATGTCGGCCCATGTTCGACCCCACTCATCATCGGCACAAAGGGCGGCCAATGCCATCCGTAAATCTCCAGGTGGAAAGATTGAAAACTCTTCTCGCAGCCGACCACTTGATCCACCATTATCGGCCACGGTAACAATGGCGGTGATTTCAGAAGTGATTTCGCGCAGCGACGACAATGTTGCAGCTAGTCCGTGACCGCCACCTAAGGCAACAACTTTGTTCACGCTATTCGCGCCCCACATCACGGTGCGTTGGGTAAGCCGAAATTCCATTGTCGATTGCGTTGAGTTGTTTAGCTATCTCTTGAGTTACTGCAACACTTCGGTGCCGTCCACCTGTACAACCTACGGCGATGGTTAAGTATTTTTTACCCTCGTGCATGTAGCCAGGCACCATAGATGCAACCAAATCTACATAGGATTTAACGAACTCTTTTACTCCGCCGTTGCTCAAAACTTTATCACTCACTTGTGGCGTTAACCCTGTTAGTGGACGAAGCTCAGGAATCCAATGTGGGTTTGGAATAAAGCGACAATCTAGAACTAAATCTGAGTCAACCGGGATTCCATACTTATAACCAAAAGATAAAACATTGATACGTATACCTTGAACTTTTCCGCCACCAAAAATCTCACCAATCCTTTTTTCTAACTGGTGAACATTCAGATTTGTCGTATCGATAGCAATATCGCATTGTGAACGAACCTCATCTAATTTTTCGCGCTCTCGGGCGATTCCATCAACTATGCGATCTGTGCCTTGTAATGGATGAGGTCTGCGAGTGGATTCAAAACGCTGAACTAGCATTTGATCTGTTGCATCGAGAAACACTAGGCGGTACGCAGAGCCATTCTTTTTCAATTGATCCAAAGCTGCCACGAGCTCATCAAAAAAATGTCCCCCGCGTACATCCACGACAACTGCATACTCTTTACCTTCGGGCCCAGTGCCTTTTCCAACTAACTGCGGCAATAGCGAAGGCGGCAAGTTATCAACGACGTACCACCCCAAATCCTCCAGAGCGTGAGCGGCAGTAGATCGGCCAGCACCTGACATGCCCGTTAAGATCAATATCTCGCTACTACTCATGGTCTTATCCTCTTACACCTGTCAAGAACCTGCTAATCCCGCGTGATTTCACCGGTTTGAACATCTATCTTTTCGCTTCCCATGGTTTCAAGATGCGTACTTATTAACTCTGCAATCTTTGGACCTATGCCTGGTGTAGCAGCGATCTCTTCCCGGCTCGCCTTACGAATAGCAGCAACCGAGCCAAAGCGCTTCAGTAATGCCGTACGACGGGATTGACCTAGTCGTGGGATTTCATCAAGAATTGATTCCAACATGACCTTTGATCTCCTCGATCGATGAAAAGTTATGGCAAAACGGTGTGCCTCATCGCGAATGCGTTGCAGTAAGTAGAGGCCCTCACTAGATCTAGGAAGAATTAATGGATCGGGTGAGCCGGGAAGCCAGACTTCTTCTAACCGCTTAGCCAATCCACACAAGGCGATATCTGTAATCCCCAGTTCGCTGAGTGCGCGGGCGGCGGCGTTAACCTGTGGTGCACCGCCATCAACAACGATGAGTTGAGGCGGATATGAAAACTTACTCATCTTTCCTCCCAACTCTGCCACCTCAGCCGTATCTACCGCTCGATCATCGATGAGACGCTTTAATCTGCGCGTAATCACTTGATGCATTGCACGAGTGTCATCAAAACCTTCGTCAGTATTAATGATGAAGCGACGGTATTCACTTTTCTTAGCAAGTCCATCTTCAAATACGACCATCGATGCCACAACGGATGTACCCGAAATATTGGAGATGTCGAAACACTCTATGCGAAGCGGAGTTTTTGCAAGGTTCAGAGCCTGCTCTATCTCTATCAAAGCTTTACCACTGACTGCGGCGTCGGTCGAGCGCTTGCTCAAAAACTGGATTAGCGAATATTGAGCGTTACGTTTAACAGTTGCTAAGAGCTCAACCTTTTCTCCGCGCTGTGGGACTTTGATATCGACCTTAGTCGAACCGATTCCACCAAGCCACTGCTCTAACTCTTCCTTATCGGCTGGGTCTGCGTTGATATAAATATTGCGTGGAACCGGGATTGCCCCAGTTCCATAGATTGAGTACAACAGCGCGGTTAACTCATCTTGGCCTTCAAGAGCCATCTCTTGATCAACTATCCATGACCTGGAACCCTTCACCGACCCGCGTTGCATTGAAAAGATAGAGCCTGCGGCATGGAATCCATCGTGATAGATAGAGATGAAATCACCATCTAGTTCATCGGAAAAATTTCCTTCAGTTGATTTTTGCGCCTTCTCAAATGATTCGATCTGATCTCTAAGGCGTGCCGCTCTTTCAAACTCCTCATTGGTGGCCGCTGCACTCATCTCCTCGTGCAACTTGGGCAGGATATTTTCCATTCCGGACTCCATGAACTCATTGAGTTGTTCAGCTAATTCTTTGTGATCCTCTTTTGAGATCCAGCCAACACATGGTGCAGCACATTTACCAATGTCGCCTAGCAGGCACTGCCTTTTGCTGCGTTGTGCACGCGTGAAGTTTGAAGACGAACATGATCTAACTGGAAAAACCTTGAGTAGGACTTCGAATGTGTTTCGAAGCGCCCACGCATTTGTGTACGGACCAAAGTACTTCAACCCAGGTCGCTTGTCTTTGCGGGTAATAAAAATCATTGGATATTCATCATTGAGCGATAAGGCCAAATAAGGATAAGACTTGTCATCTTTGAATTGAACGTTGTACTTGGGTTGATACTGCTTGATCCAACTAAACTCCAACGCCAACGCCTCTAGCTCGGTACTGACAATTGTCCAATCGACACGAACCGCTTCATGAACCATGCGATGCGTCTTGGTAGCCAAATTTGCCTGAAAGTAATTACTGAGGCGATTCTTTAGATTCTTTGCCTTGCCAACGTAGATGACTTTGTCTTGTTTGTTATAAAAGCGGTACACGCCAGGGTGTTCAGGAATGTTGGTTGGCCGATAACTTTGGGGATCTGCCATCGCCTTACTTCTTAACTGCTACTTTTCGGTTTGTAGCAAGCATCGGTGCTAAATATTGACCCGTATAACTCGCTTTCACCTTCGCCACATCTTCTGGAGTTCCTTCGGCAACAACTAATCCCCCGCGGAATCCGCCCTCTGGCCCCATATCGATAACCCAGTCGGAGCATTTAATAACATCTAAGTTGTGCTCGATAACGACAACGGTATTTCCAGTATCGACCAGACGGTTAAGAACAATAAGTAACTTGCTGACATCTTCAAAGTGAAGACCTGTCGTTGGCTCATCCAAAACATAGATTGTTCGCCCTGTTGAGCGGCGCTGGAGCTCAGTTGCAAGCTTTACTCGCTGTGCCTCACCCCCTGAAAGCGTTGGCGCAGACTGACCTAAGCGCACATAACCAAGACCCACATCGTTGAGGGTTTTTAGGAACCTAGCGATGGTTGGTACAGATTCGAAAAATGCATTCGCTTCTTCAATCGGCATATTTAAGACATCGGCGATTGTCTTACCTTTGTAATGAACCTCTAAGGTCTCACGGTTATATCGAGCGCCATGACAGACCTCGCATGGCACATAGACATCGGGCAGGAAGTTCATTTCGATTGTGATCGTGCCATCGCCTGAACAGTTCTCGCAACGTCCACCTTTAACATTGAATGAGAAACGTCCCTGCTGGTAGCCGCGAATCTTCGCTTCAGTTGTCTCAGAGAACAGGGCGCGGACTTTGTCGAAAAGGCCTGTGTAGGTTGCCGGGTTGGATCGGGGTGTGCGACCAATTGGAGATTGATCGACGTGCACAACTTTATCGAGCAGTTCGACACCCATCACACTTCGGTGGCGTCCTGGCACCAGGCGCGCACCGTTGAGTTTGTTGGCAAGAGTTGTATACAAAATATCGTTAACGAGAGTTGATTTACCCGAACCGCTAACACCGGTGACTGAGACAAACACGCCAAGCGGAATCTCAACATCGATATTCTGTAAGTTATTCTCTTTTGCCCCTTTGACAGTCAATATGCGTTTAGTATCAATAGGGCGACGAGTATCTGGAATGGCAATTGATTTACGGCCAGATAGATAGGCACCGGTAATCGACTCTTTCGATGCAATGAGCTCTTCATAGCTACCAGAGACAACGACGTGACCACCGTGTTCACCCGCCCCTGGTCCAATATCTACAATCCAATCGGCGGTGCGAATCGTCTCTTCATCGTGTTCGACAACAATGAGAGTATTTCCAAGGTCACGCAAGTGTGTGAGCGTTTCAATGAGGCGACGGTTATCGCGCTGATGTAGTCCGATGCTGGGTTCATCTAGGACGTAGAGAACGCCAACGAGACCGCTACCAATCTGAGTTGCTAATCGGATTCGCTGCGCCTCTCCACCAGACAGAGTGGCTGCAGGACGAGCCAGAGAGAGGTAGTCCAGACCAACATCTAGGAGAAATCCCAAGCGAGCATGGACCTCTTTCATTACGCGCTCTGCAATCTGAGCCTCGCGCTTAGTTAGTTTGATGTTTTTTAGAAACTCGGCGCACTCTGAAATTGATAGCTCGGTGATCTCGGAAATATTCTTACTTCCAATGGTTACTGCAAGTACTTCGGGTTTTAGACGTGCACCGGAACAGACGTGACAGGGAATCTGGCGCATATACGCTTCGTACTTATCGCGACTGTAGTCACTATCGGTCTCACCGTGACGGCGATGAATAAAAGGAACAACGCCTTCAAACCCAGTCGTGTAATTCTTTGTACCGTACCGACCTTTGTACTTCATCTTGATTTCGTACTCGTAGCCATTAATGATCGCTTCGCGGGCCTTTGCTGAAATCTTCTTCCAAGGGGTATCCAGTGAGAAAGGCATATCTTTGGCGAGGGCTTCTAATAAACGGATGAAATAATCCGAAGACTGACCACCTGACCAGGGGGCAATTGCACCATCATTAATAGAAATCGAATCATCCGGGATTATAAGATCCTCATCGACCTCCAATTTTGTACCAATACCAGAGCACTCAGGGCAGGCACCAAAAGGTGAGTTGAAGGAAAATGAGCGGGGCTCTAACTCCTCAAAGGATAAGTTGCAATCGTGGCAAGCTAAGTGCTCACTAAAGGTGCGCTCTTTATCCTCCGTTTTTGAGTCAACGAAATCAAGAATGACGATTCCCGAAGCCAGACGCAGCGCAGTTTCAATGGAGTCGGTGAGGCGAGTCTTACTTTCAACTTTGGCTGTTAGGCGATCAACTACTACTTCGATTGTGTGCTTTTCCTGTTTCTTTAACTTCGGCGCTTCAGTTAGCGCTACGACTGTGCCATCTACACGGGCACGTGAATAGCCTTGTGTAATTAACTCTGCAAATAAATCAACGAACTCACCTTTGCGCGCACGAACAACTGGAGCTAAAACCTGAAATTTTGTAGTAGCTGGCATCGCCAAAATCTGATCCACTATCTGCTGAGGTGATTGGCGCGAGACGGCCTTGCCGCAGTTAGGACAGTGAGGACGTCCAGCGCGGGCAAAGAGCAGACGGAGGTAGTCATAGACCTCAGTAATTGTGCCAACCGTTGAGCGAGGGTTTCGGTTAGTGGATTTTTGATCGATAGAGACGGCAGGTGAGAGACCTTCGATGAAATCAACATCCGGCTTATCCATCTGGCCTAAGAACTGACGGGCGTAGGCAGATAAGGATTCAACGTAGCGGCGTTGCCCTTCGGCAAAGATCGTGTCAAAAGCGAGCGATGATTTACCCGAGCCCGAGAGTCCAGTAAAGACGATTAGCGCGTTGCGCGGTAGTTCAATTGAGACGTCTTTGAGGTTGTGCTCACGGGCGCCGCGAACTACTAACTTATCGATACTCACTAAACCCCAGCCTCTTCCATTGAACGAAGTTCACGCTTTAAAATCTTGATTTCATCTCTAAGGCGTGCAGCAACCTCGAACTGAAGTTCGGCGGCGGCATTCTTCATCTGATCAGTGAGTGAGCCTATCAATGCAATCAACTCTTGGCGTGGCAGAGTAACTGAGTTTTTCGTGAAGATACCTGCGGTGGCAAGGGTTTTCTGGTTTGCTTTCTTACTCATTGCCAGAATCGCTTCAGTGTCCTCGGATTCACGGTTTATCAAATCGGTAATATCGGCTATTTTCTTGCGAAGAGGCTGAGGATCAACACCACGCTCTAGGTTGTAGGCAACTTGTTTTGCGCGGCGACGATTAGTCTCGTCGATGGCTTTGGCCATTGAATCAGTGATGTTGTCGGCATACATATGCACTTCGCCTGAAACATTTCGAGCTGCGCGTCCAATGGTTTGAATGAGAGAAGTGGCAGAGCGCAAGAAGCCCTCTTTGTCGGCATCTAAAATTGCGACCAGGGAGACTTCTGGAAGATCCAAGCCCTCTCGAAGTAAGTTAATTCCGATCAAAACATCGTAATCGCCCATGCGAAGCTCACGCAATAGTTCAACACGGCGCAAGGTATCGACCTCGGAGTGCAAATACCTAACGCGCACTCCCTTTTCCTGCATGTACTCAGTTAAATCCTCGGACATTTTTTTAGTTAACGTTGTAACAAGTACGCGTTCATTCTTTTCGGCGCGAATACTAATCTCATTCAAGAGATCATCTATCTGTCCCTTAATTGGCTTAATAACAATCTGCGGATCAATCAAACCCGTTGGTCGAATAACTTGCTCGACAACATCACCTTCGACCTTAGCCATTTCATATTTACCTGGAGTCGCTGATAGGTAGAGTTTCTGCCCAGTTCGCTCTAGAAATTCAGGAAACTTCAATGGTCGGTTATCTAGCGCACTGGGCAGGCGGAAACCATGTTCGACCAAGGTGCGCTTTCGGGAGGCATCGCCTTCATACATTGCACCTAATTGAGGAACCGTTACATGGCTCTCATCAATTACAACAAGAAAGTCTTCTGGGAAATAATCCAGCAGGCAGTTCGGAGCAGAGCCCGATCCCCGTCCATCTAAATGACGTGAATAATTCTCAATTCCGCTGCAGAAACCGATCTGCTCCATCATCTCGACATCAAAAGTTGTGCGCATCCGAAGTCGTTGAGCTTCAAGCAACTTTCCCTGTTTTTCAAATAGATTCAATTGGATCTGAAGTTCATCCTCAATATCCCCAACTGCCCGTTTAATCGTTTCGGGACCCGCTGCATAGTGAGTGGCCGGAAAAATATACATCTCCGTCTCGTCGCGCATAATTTCGCCCGTAAGAGGGTGAAGTGTAGAAATCTTCTCAATCTCATCGCCAAACATCTCTATACGTATAGCCAACTCTTCATACATTGGAATAATTTCGATCGTGTCTCCGCGTACTCGAAAGGTTCCCCGCTCGAAAGCAACATCGTTTCGCTTATATTGAATATCTACAAAACGTCGCAGGAGAGCATTTCGTTCAATCTCCTCCCCTACCTTCAAAGTGACCATGCGATCGATATATTCCTGAGGAGTGCCAAGACCATAGATACAGGAAACGGTAGCAACCACAATCACATCGCGACGCGTGAGCAATGAGTTAGTTGCCGAGTGACGTAGGCGTTCAACTTCATCATTGACGCTGGAATCCTTTTCGATAAAAGTATCGGTCTGCGGAACATAGGCCTCAGGCTGGTAATAGTCGTAGTAAGAGACAAAGTATTCGACGGCGTTGTTGGGTAGCAGTTCGCGAAACTCGTTTGCCAACTGGGCAGCCAAAGTTTTATTTGGAGCCAATACCAAAGTCGGGCGTTGTAGTTTTTCAATCAACCATGCAGTTGTTGCCGACTTACCTGTTCCTGTGGCACCAAGTAGGACAACGTCCTGCTCGCCGGCTTGAAAACGCCGTGCAATTTCGGCAATCGCTTCAGGCTGATCACCAGCTGGAATGTAGTCACTAATTACTTCAAAAGGCTCAACCCGTCGCTGCAAATCGGATATCGGGCGCATTAGTCAACTCTACTTTGAAGAAGTGGCTAAAGCCTCCCAAATATTTTCGACTTGTCGCA